>CAMNVW010000064.1 GCA_946563605.1 uncultured Clostridia bacterium
TGTCATTACCACTGCTACCGATTTAAACTGCCGGTTTGCGGTGGATGTGTTTGCGAAAAAAAATCGGCTGGTGCTTACCGACAGAAAAATCGCAAAGGAGATTTCTGCGGCACTGTTATCGGGAAAGAAAGTTTTGTTTGAAACAGATTTTTCGGTGGAACAACCATTTCCCGATGGATTGGTGAAAGACCCTCAGCAGGCGGACAGCGGTCTTGCAATAAAGGTAAGTTTGCGAAAACCGAAGCAGGAAAATACTCTTTGGCTCGTGCCGAAGGCGGTGACGCTTGGAATCGGATGTCGGAAAGAAACGCCGCAGAAAACGATAGAAGATTTTGTAACGCAGAAATTGGCGGAAGCTTCTCTGCCGATGGAGGCAGTATGTGCAATCGCCTCCATCGACCTCAAAGCAAACGAACAGGGTTTGCTCGATTTTTGCAAAGCACATGAGCTGCCGTTTGATACCTATTCCGCGCAAACGCTTGCTCAGGCGGAGGGGGATTTTTCGCCGTCGGCTTTTGTGAAAAGTGTGACAGGTGTAGATAATGTATGCGAACGCAGTGCGGTGGTCCATTCAAAAGGAACCTTGCTTTTGGCAAAACAAAAAGGCAGCGGCGTTACATTGGCGGCGGCAGCCGATACAGAGAAAATAAGACTGCAATTTTGACGCAGTTCAGATAGGAAGGAACGATGATATGAAGCTGTATGTTGTAGGAATTGGTCCAGGAGAGCTTAACCAGATTACTCCCGCAGCGATGGCGGCAATGGAAGAAAGCGATGTCATTGCAGGATATACCGTTTATGTGGATCTGGTGAAGGAACGTTTTCCTGATAAAACCTTTTTAACGACTGCAATGAAGCAGGAAGTAGACCGCTGCCGCATGGCGATCGAAGAGGTCGTCAACGGAAAAAACGTCTCGATGATTTGCAGCGGCGATGCAGGCGTATACGGAATGGCAGGACTGATCTACGAGCTGGCGCAGCAGTATCCACCGATTGAAATTTGTGTGATCCCTGGTATCACTGCGGCGATGAGCGGAGCTGCAGTGCTGGGCGCACCGCTGATTCACGATTTCGCGGTCATCAGCCTGAGCGACCTGCTTACACCACTGGATAAAATCATGAACCGCGTTGAACTTGCCGCACAGGGCGATTTTGTGCTCTGCTTTTATAATCCGGCGAGCAAAAAACGCGCAGATTACCTCAGCCGTGCGTGCGAACTGATTATGAAGTACCGCAGTCCAGAAACACCATGCGGTTATGTGCGCAACATCGGCAGAGAGGGTCAAGAGGCTAAGACGATGACCCTTCGGGAACTTCAGAATGAGCAGGTGGATATGTTCACCACTGTGTTCATTGGAAATTCCCAGACTAAATTGATTGGCGGGAAACTGGTTACACCAAGAGGCTACAAGAATGTATAGCGATATGCGCTGTGTTTTGCTGTTTGCAGGAACGACCGAGGGCAGAGAGCTTGCGGAATATTTGCCCGCGTGCGGTGCACAGGTGATTGCTTGCGTCGCCACCGAATATGGACAGACGCTCATCCATGAAGGCGAAAATCTTGCGGTACACGCAGGCAGGCTGGACGAAGAACAGATGGTTGAACTCATGCGCTCGACTGCATTTGATTTTGTGGTGGACGCTACCCATCCATATGCTGCGATTGTGACTGAAAATATCGCACGTGCCTGTCAAAAGGTGAATCTGCCGTACTATCGCTGTCTGCGAGAACGCTCGGAAGATTCTTGGACGGATTATGAGAAACTTATCTGTGTGGAGAACACCGAACAGGCAGCGGAAAAATTGAACGAGATCGAAGGAAATATTTTGCTGACCACCGGCAGCAAGGAACTTGCACTGTATCGGAATGTCGCAGGATTTTCGGAACGCATTTATCCAAGGGTGCTTCCTCTGGAAAATGTGGTTGCAAGCTGTATTGCGCTCGGCATCCCACCGGCACACTTGATTGCGATGCAGGGACCGTTTGGAGAAGAACTCAACCTTGCGATGATTCGCCAGTGGAACATCCAGTGTCTTGTGAGCAAGGAATCGGGCAAGGCGGGCGGATTTCGAGAGAAAGTCAACGCTGTCCGAAAAGCGGGAATCACACTGCTGATGATTGGTCGTCCGCAGGAAAAAGAACAGAACTATTCGCTTGAACAGCTGAAAACGAAACTTTGTACCGAATGGGGACTGCAACCGTCTGTATTAGAATCCGATTCAGCAGCAGACCAGGCTGCGCAAAAATATTTTCCGATGTTTGTTTCACTCAAAGATAAACAGGTGCAGGTCGTTGGCGCAGGAAAAATCGCGGCTAGAAGAATCAAAACGTTGCTGCGTTTTGGCTGTCAGGTGCAGGTGATTGCACCGGAATTGGGCGAACAGTGCCGCGAGCTTTTGGAGCAGGGGAAAATCATTTGGGAGAACCGATGCTGGCACGCAGGAGACTGCACCGCCGAAATTGTTTTGGCGGCGACCGACGCGCACGATGTGAATGAAGAAATTGTGCAGGAATGTCGGCGCAAACACATTTTGGTCAACCGATGTGACCGTCAGCAGGATTGCGATTTTTATTTTCCTGCGGTGGTCGAAAGCGATGGCCTTGTACTTGGTCTATGCTCTGGCGGAGCAGATCATAAAAAAGTAAAAGATACTGCGGCTCAGTTGAGAAACTACTTTGCCGCAAAATAAGATAGAGATTATGAAAAAATAGAAGGAGACACGAACCATGCCGAAGAAAATTATTCGGGTCGGCAGCAGGGAGAGCGTTCTTGCGGTAGCACAGACGCGGCTGGTAATGGAAAACATCCAAAAAAATCACCCCGAACTGCAGCTTGAACTGGTAACGATGAAAACAATGGGGGACAAAATCCTGGATAAAAGCCTGGACAAAATCGGCGGCAAGGGATTGTTCGTAAAGGAATTGGACAAAGCGCTGATGGACGGCAGGATTGATATTTCCGTCCACAGTTTAAAAGATATGCCGATGGAAACACCGGAGGAATTGCCGGTGCTGGCGTATTCGGAAAGAGGCAATCCGTTTGACTGTCTGGTACTGCCCAAGGGTGTCAGCCAATGGGACAAGACTGCTCCGGCAGGATGCTCCGGTCATCGTCGAAGAGTGCAGCTGCTGAAACTGATGGGCGATGTTCCAATCAAAGGGATCCGCGGAAATATTCTGACAAGATTGGACAAACTGGATTCCGGCGAATACGGCGCGCTGATTTTGGCGTGCTCGGGGCTCAATCGTGTGGGACTGCAAGATCGTATCCATAAGGTGTTCACATTGGAGGAAATGATTCCGTCTGCCGGACAGGGCATTTTGTCGGTGCAGGGCAGAAAAGGCGAAGATTATTCCTGGCTGAAAGAAACGGACAATCCGATTTCCCGTGTGCAGGCATTGGCAGAGCGTACATTCGTGCGCACATTGGACGGCGGATGCAGTTCTCCGATTGCGGCTTTCGCACAGGTGTCGGGGCAGGAAGTTTGCCTGACAGGATTGTATTATCATGAGGAAACCGGCGTTTACGTTACCGGCAAAAAAGTGGACAAACCGGAAAACGCTGAAAAGCTTGGCGAAACGCTCGCGTTGGAACTCAAAAGCAAATTTTTAAGCGGCGCAGCAAAGAAAGGGGAGCTGTAAGTTGGAAAAAACAGGAAAAGTTTGGCTGGTGGGCGCTGGTCCATCGGATGCCGGACTGCTCACCTTAAAAGGAAAAAGACTGCTCGACGAAGCAGATGTTGTTGTTTATGACGCATTGGTTTCGGCGGCGATCCTCTCTATGATTCCAGAGAGTGCAAAGGCGATCTGCGTCGGTAAACGTGCCGGAAATCATCCGGTGCCGCAGCCGCAGATCAACCAGATTTTGCTGGAGGAAGCACTCGCCGGAAACAAAGTTGTGCGCTTAAAGGGCGGCGATCCGTTTTTGTTTGGACGCGGCGGCGAAGAATTGGAACTTTTAATCGAAAACAAGATTCCATATGAGGTTGTCCCGGGCGTTACCTCGGCAATTTCGGTGCCTGCGTACAATGGAATCCCTGTTACTCACCGTGATTATTGTTCGTCGGTACATATTATCACTGCGCACAGCAAAAAAGGCGGAGAATTGAAAATCAATTTTGATGCGCTCTGCAAATTAAATGGTACGCTTGTCTTTTTGATGGGGGTTACCTCGATGCAGATGATCTGCGACGGATTGATTGCTGCGGGGATGGATCCGCAGACACCGGCGGCAATTTTGCAGCAGGGAACCAGTGCAGTACAGCGCCGCGTTGTTTCTACCGTTTCGCAGCTGCCGCAAAAGGCACAGGAGGCACAGATAAAATCACCGGCGGTTTTGGTCATCGGTGCAGTCTGTGCTTTGGCAGACCATTTGAGCTGGACACAAAATCGTCTGCTCGACGGTGTGCGTATTATTTTAACTCGACCGAAAGAATTGATTTCGAGAATGTCTCGCAATTTATCCGATTTGGGTGCGGAGGTAATCGAACTGCCGTCCATCAGCCTCAAGCCATATCAGCAGAATGAACTGCTGGAACAGGCATTGTCGGAAATTTCCAGCTATCATTGGGCAGCGTTTACAAGCATCTCGGGCGTGCGCATTTTCTTCGATTTCCTGCGTGAACATCAGTTTGATATTCGTAAGTTGGCGCATCTGCGCTTTGCTGCAATCGGACCAGGCACACAGAAGGAACTTGCACAGCATGGTATTTTTGCGGATTTTGTACCGGAAAGCTACTACGCAGCCGACCTTGCAAAAGGTCTTGCGAAAGCAGTAGCACCTGGCGAACGTGTATTATTGCCAAGAGCAAAAATCGGTTCGCAGGATTTGACCGCGATTTTGGCAGAGCATCAAATCAACTTTACCGATATTCCGATTTATGATACGATCTTTGCCTGCCATAATACCGGCGCGGTACAGAAGCTCGTAGAACAAAAGGAGATTTCCTGTGCAGTCTTTACCAGCGCATCAACTGTTCATGGCTTTGCGAATACCATGCAGGGAACCGATCTGACCGATCTGACCGCTGCTTGTATCGGTGAAAAAACAGCACAGGCAGCGAAAGAATACGGCATGAAAGTGCTGATTTCCAAAGAGGCGACGATCGACAGCCTGACACAGCTTTTGTGCGACCATGCCGAAAATTTAAGAATCAATAGCCCATCTATTTAGGCTATGAGATAAAACAAAAAACAAAAAAACAGAAAGAGAAAGTGAGAAAAAGATATGGAAATGTTATGCAGATCAAGACGACTGAGAACAAACGAAGCAATTAGGGAGCTTTCCCGAGAGACAAGGATCTCCAAACAATCGCTGATTTACCCGATGTTCGTTCGAGAGGGAAGCGGCATTAAAGAGGAAATCCCTTCGCTGTACAACCAGTATCATTACAGCCCAGATACCATCTGCGAGGCAATCGAGGAACTGGTTAAGGTTGGAATCACAAAAATTCTGCTGTTCGGTATCCCTGCGCACAAGGATGAGATTGGTTCTTCCGCATGGCAGGACGACGGCGCTGTTCAGCAGGCAATCCGCGAAATCAAAAAGAATTTCCCACAGGTTTACTGCATTACCGACGTTTGTATGTGTGAGTATACCTCCCATGGACATTGCGGCGTACTGTGCGAAACAACCACCGTTGACAATGATAAAACTCTGGAACTGCTTGCGAAAACCGCACTTTCCCATGTTCACGCAGGCGCTGACATGGTTGCGCCATCGGATATGATGGACGGCCGTGTTCTTGCAATTCGCAAAGCGCTCGACAGCGAAGGCTACACCCATATTCCAATCATGGCATATTCCGCAAAATATGCGTCCGCATTTTATGGTCCGTTCCGTGATGCGGCTGGTTCTGCTCCATCTTTTGGTGACAGACGTTCTTATCAAATGGATATTCACAACCGCAAAGAAGCACTGAAAGAAATTGACAGCGATGTTCTTGAAGGAGCGGATATTGTCATGGTAAAACCTGCTCTGTCCTATCTTGATATTATCTATCAGGCGTCCCAGCGCACCAATCTGCCGCTTGCAGCTTACAGCGTCAGCGGCGAATATGCAATGATCGAAGCGGCAGCAAAAGCGGATTTGGTTGACAGAGATAGAATTATCGGTGAAACCGCAGTCAGCATTTTCCGCGCAGGCGCTGATATTTTGATCACCTACCATGCAAAAGAGATTGCAAGACTGATCGACCAAGGTAAAATCGGTTAAGGAGTGAGAAGGATGCCGCAGGTATATTTGATTGGCATTGGGATGGGCAATCCCGATACGTTGACCGTTCGCGCGCAGCGAATAATCACACAAAGCGATTGCCTGATTGGCGCCGCAAGGATGCTGGAATCGGCGGACAATCAAAAGGCAGTTCGCTTTGCCTCCATTAACAATGAGGAGATTGTCAAGCTGATTCAATGCCAGCCGGAAGAAAGTATTGTATCGGTGCTGCTTTCGGGCGATGTTGGATTTTACAGCGCAGCCAAAAAGTTGACCTGCTGTATCCGTGAAAAAAATCCAAATATGCAGATGGAACTGATTGCTGGGATCAGTTCCCTGCAATATTTTTGCGCAAAGATAGAGACTTCGTGGGATGATGTAAAGGTCGTCAGCGTGCATGGACGCGCGTGCAATGTTGCGGCACAGCTGCGAAAATTCGGCAAAATATTTGTGCTGACCGGCAGCAACCAGACCGCGCGGGATGTTTGCAGGATGCTTTGCAGCAATTCTCTGGGACACGCGCAGGTTTGGGTAGGAGAATCGCTTTCTTATCCAGAAGAACAAATCTCCCACGGTACGGCAGAAGAACTTTCCAATCAGGAATTTTCTTCCCTTGCGGTCATGGTGATTGAAGTGCCTCCGACACCGAAGCGCGATTATCCGGCTTTAGGACTGGATGACGACGAATTTTTGCGCAATACCGAAGGGAAAACGGTTCCAATGACTAAGCAGGAGATTCGCGCGGTGGCTTTGGCAAAGCTGAAAATCACCGAGGACGCCTGCGTCTATGACGTTGGCGCCGGTACGGGCTCTGTTTCGATTGAATCCGCTTTTCTTGCGCGCGGCGGACGGGTGTTTGCGGTAGAAAAAAATCCGCAGGCAGTTGCACAATTAAAACAGAACATCGCTCATTTTGGTTTTCAGAATATTGAAGTAGTCGAGGGACTTGCGCCGCAGGCAATGGATGAACTGCCTGCGCCTGATTTTGTGTTTGTCGGCGGTTCGTCGGGAAATATCGAAAGTATCCTGCGTCTCTGCCTGCAAAAAAATCCGCAGGTGCGCATGATCGTGACGGCAATCACCTTAGAGACTATGGCGGATATTCTGTCGGCAGTCAAAAAACTAAAAGAGCAGTGGGAGAATCTGACCTTGGAAATTTCCCAGGTCAGCGCTGCAAGAGCCAAAACAGCCGGAACGATGCACCTAATGATGGGACAAAATCCGGTTTATATTTGTTGTATGTATCAGGAAAATTGTTCAGCAAACGAATTTTAAAGGAGGATTTTGGGAATGGGAACTTCTTACACGCCAAGGATGATGCTTGCCGCACCTTCCAGCGGAAGCGGTAAAACGACCGTTGCCTGTGCGATTTTGCAGGCGTTCAAAAACAGAGGATTGCACGGGGTTTCCTTTAAGTGCGGTCCGGATTACATCGATCCGATGTTT
>CAMNVW010000065.1 GCA_946563605.1 uncultured Clostridia bacterium
GTTTTCGCCAGCCTTTTTCAAAAGGCTGCGGATTCCAAAGGCAGAGCCTTTGGTTAGGTTTGGGACAACGTCCCAACATATATAAAAAAATAAAATCGTCAGTGGCACTATCTTCCATTCGAGATATTCGCACGGAAGTGCGGCTGCACAACTGTGCAGCTTGTTTATAGCGGAAAGAATTTGTACTGTCCAAAATCATCCACTGGATAATTTTGGAGGGATAGATTCATGTTGCCGTCAGTTTTCGAGAACCTTTTCTCTTGCAAAAAGGTTCTCGAACTCTCCCAATGAGCGCCTGACGATAAAGGTATTTCGCACTCTGCGGAGTGCGACCAGAGTTTCACTCTGGACTGGACAATTTTTTGAAAAAAATTGAGTAAAACTTTTTATATTTTCAAAAGCCTTGCTATTTCAGTCCCCCACCTCCAACGTCTATTTTTCCGTTTCCCTTCATAATCTATATGAAGCAGAATCATCAACGGCTTGATGCGTGGAGGTCAAAAAATGGGACGATACAAAAGAAAAAAGAAATCGATGTTTCGCAAATATTTGCTTCGGGGACTGCTTGTGGCGGCGGCAGTCCCCGGAATCCTTGCGACCGCTTATTTTTATGATCAGGCGCGGTCAGCACTGGACAATCTCAGCACAAACGCTGCCGTCTTTTCGGCGCTGTACACCGTCCCCGACCGCACGCTTGAGAACCTTGGACAACGGTTTTCTGGTCAAATCGACGACCCTCAACAAGAGGGTGTCCCTCCAAAAGAGGATCCCCCTTCCCAAGGGGGTGCTTTCCCGCAAATGCCCTCAGCTGACACGGAGGACTTTGAACTCAAGGATTCCGACTCGGGCGTTTCGTCCTTACTGCCAGGGTTATCCTCCTCCGAAAAGACAGTGGAAGATGCCGACATTCCCGAAGAGTACCGCGGCTCTATTGTGGAGGAAAACATGGCTGTCTTTGACAAAACCAACCGGCTCTGTTTTGGAGAAGGGGTGATTAAAAATTCTACCTCCCTTTCCGATGAACAGGCACAGGAATATCTTGACCAGCCAAACGCTGTGCGAATCGGCTCGGATGGTCCGCAGGTGCTGATCATGCACACCCATGCGACCGAAAGCTTTGAACCGTATGACGCCGATATCTACGACACACGCCACACATGGCGTTCCACCGACAACAGCCAAAACATCGTCGCCGCCGGTGAAGTGATGGCGCAAGCCATCCGTGCGCACGGCATCGAAGTCCTGCACGATGAAACGCAGCACGACTATCCCTCCTACAACGGCTCATACGAGCGCAGCGCCGTTACGATCAAAGACTATCTTGCAGCCTATCCGAGCATCAAGGTGGTGTTAGACGTTCACCGTGACGCTGTACAACGGGATACCACCCTCGTCAAGCCGGTAATTGAAATCAATGGCAGAAAAGCCGCTCAGATGATGATTATTTCCGGCTGCGACGATGGCACGATGGGGATGCCCGACTGGGGCAAAAATTTCCGCTTTGCCGCCGGTATGCAGGACGCCATTGAAAGCCGTTATCAGGGACTGACCCGACCCATCTTTTTTTGCTACCGCAAATACAACCAAGACCTTACCACCGGCTCGTTACTGTTGGAATTAGGTTCCCACGGAAACACGCTGGATGAAGTGCTGTACACCGCACAGCTTGCAGGCGACGCCATCGGCGCTTATCTCAAGACGCTTTCGGAGTAAAAAAAGCGTCCTTCAAAACGAATAGGAAATATCAATCTCTTTTCCAAAACTGATACAAAACTACGATTGGACTTTTTGCTCCGGCTATACTATAATCAGTATCAAGATAACTCATGACTTACGTTCTATCAGAAACACCTCCTTTCTTTCTGATAGCAAAACTTTTCATCAGCGTCCGGACAACGTTTGATGAACCAAAAGCCATCTTCAAAAAACTCTCATACAAACCTTAACTTTAGAAAAATGCCTGCTTACAATAAGCAGGCATTTTTCTATTTTTGTATTAAAATTCTATATTAAAAGTTTTTGTGAGGGAGTGATTTCCACCGCCCCTCGTTAAGCGTGGAGCTACGCGCTCCACACCGCGCCTACTTTCTTGCGAAAAGAAAGTAGGCAAAGATTCGCTCAGAACCACTTGGTTCCGAGACCTCCGGCAGAAGGAGTTCATTGTAAACAATGAACTCCCGTGAGTTTGGCAAAGCCAAACTCAGCGACTCTCCCCCCATAAAACTCCCCAGTCGACGCAGAACATAGAAGGTTTCGCCAAAGCGGGGGAAAGCGAAGATATACAAGAGGAAACTTCCTCTTGTAAACGTTTTTGGTTACTTTTGTCGTTAAACAAAAGTAACCGCGGGCTCGGGCTGCGTAAGCCCGAAACTCTGGGGATGTGGGGGTACCCCCCACAAAAACTTTTATTATATGACTTTTACGTGACATCTTCCCTATTTTACAGTATAATCTTTATATCTGCTACATCTTGCACAGAAATCACCTATACATTTGTATAAATAATATATTGCAATAAATAATAATAAACAGTATTATATAGTTAGTAACTCTTGAAAGGAAATTTTTATGGACTATAATATTTACGATGATGTTTATTTTGGTATGCTCAAAACAATGAATAGCTTTGAACAAGGTGCCGAGACAAAAAATATCGAGTACCGCTTTGATCCAGAGCTGCAAACGCTGGTTTCCCGCTACCATCTGCATGAGGTTGCCGGAGACGGCACCGACTCCCAGAAAGCCATCCGCATGGTGGAGTGGATGGACAAGCACTGCTTCCACAACGGTTATTTTAGCAACAACGTCGAACGCTGCGGTGAAAAGCTGCTGGAATATTCCTTTGACCAGGGAAAAGAACACGGCATCAACTGCTATTCCCTGTCGATTGCGCTGACCGAATGTCTGCTGGGACTGGGAATCTGTGCGCGCACCATGTTTATCATGCCGATGTCCCCCTATGACGGCGACAATCACGTTGTCTGCGAAGCCTATGCCAGCGACCTGCACAAGTGGATCATGATTGACCCCACCTACGGCGGCTATCTCACCGACAAGGATGGAACCATTCTGAACCTGATGGAAATTCGTGAGCTTCTGAGCAATCGGGAGGAAATTTTCTTTTCTGAAAATTACAACTACAACGGCGACAAAGCGGATTTTGAATGGCTGAAGGTCTACTACGCCAAAGACCTGTTCTATCTCCAATGCCACCAGATTCAGGGCTACCACACCGACGATTTGCAGGGCAACACCATGCTCACCTTTGCGCCCCGCGGATTCGATGTAAAGCAGTGTTCCCTTGCAAACCTTGAGTACCGCATCAAGGAGATGAAAAAGAGGGGAATGGCAATAGATGACGCGATGGAACAGTATGTTCAGCGCAGGCGTTCCACCAGCATTGACTACCAGAACCCCAATATTTTGTATCAGGAGGCTGCTAAGTGAGTTCCAACAACGAATCTTCCATCCTGTTGATCCAACCCGTCAAAAAACTGTTTTTCCAATATTTCCGCAGCAACCTTGTTTCGTCGATGATGCTTGCGGTGTACATCCTATTTGATACGATCTTTATCGGCAGAGGAATCGGCAGCCAGGGTCTTGCCGCGTTAAACATCACTTTGCCGTGTTATTCCCTTGAGGTCGGCTTTGCGCAGATGATGGGAATGGGCGGCGCAACCGCCCTTTCCATCTGCATGGGTCAAGGCGACAAAAAAGAAGCCAACCGCTTTTTTACTGCCGCGGTGTTGTTCACCTGCACCCTTTCGCTCATCGTCGGTATCTTAGGCGGTATCTTCTGGCGTCCAATCTCTTATTTGTGCGGCGCGGATGACTCCATTATTGAATTGTGCGGCGATTATCTGCGCATCTTAAATGGTGGCGCCATCATCTTTGTGGTCAACAATTTTCTCGGCGTCTTTGTCCGAAACGACCGCGACCCACAGCGTGTGATGGTCGCCGGCATCGTGAGCTGTTTTTTAAACATTTTCCTGGACTATGTCTGCATCTACATCTTCCAGTGGGGGATGGCCGGTGCCGCAGGTGCAACCGCCTTTTCCGGGCTCATCAGCATTTTGATCATGCTGACCCATTTTCGTAAATCCGACTGCCAGCTGCAATTTATCACAAGCGAACTGCACCTGTTCTCACGCTTAAAACGCATCTTCCAAAACGGACTTCCGAGCCTGATTGCGGAGTGTTCCTCGGGTCTGGTCATCCTGCTGTTCAACATCCAGCTGATGCGCTTTGGCGGCGTTGATTCGGTCACCTGTTACAGCATTATCTCCAATGTCTCCTACCTGTTCCTTGCGGTTTTCACCGGTGCAAGCGCAACTTTACAGCCTTTGTGCAGCATCAACGCAGGCGCCGGAAACTACGGACGTGTGAAACAATTTTTCCGCCTGAGCCTTCTGACGGTGTCTGCCGCTTCCGCAATATTCATTTTGCTGGGCGAACTTTTCCCACAGCAAATCGTTGCAATCTTCACCGAGCCGACCCCCGGGGTCATTTCCATTGCAGAGCAGGCAATCCGCATTTATTTTATCGCATTTTTGCCGATGGGACTCAACATCATCAGCGCGACCTTCCATCAATCGCTGGAATATGCGCGCGAGGCAACGATGATCTCGCTTTCGCGCGGTTTGATTTTCCTTGTGCCGGTACTATTTTTGCTGAGCTTTCTCTTTGGCGTCAACGGCATTTGGGCAACCGTTCCCATCGCGGAGGTTTTGACGCTGATGTTCAGCATTTTCTTGCTGCGGCGTCTGTTTGCTTCCCGTTTACAGGCGGACTAACCCTCGACGATTCCGCAAAATCAAGACCCCTTACCGATATCTTATGACAAAGGAGCAACACTATGAAACTGATTTCATGGAATGTGAACGGTCTGCGCGCTTGTGCGGACAAAGGTTTTTTCGATTTTTTCCATGCGGAAAACGCGGATATTTTCTGCATTGGTGAAACGAAAATGCAGCCCGACCAAGCGCAATTTGACACCCCTGGTTATCATCAATACTGGAACAGTGCCGAGAAAAAAGGATATTCCGGCGTAGCCGTTTTTACCAAGGCAGAGCCGCTGAATGTTTCCTACGGCTTAGGAATGGACGAACACGACCACGAGGGTCGTGTTCTGACCTTGGAATTTGAACAGTTTTACCTCGTCAACGTATACACGCCAAACTCCCAAAACGAGCTTGCAAGGCTCGATTACCGCATGAAATGGGAAGAGGATTTCCGCGCTTACGTCTGCGCTCTCGATGCGAAAAAGCCGGTCATCATCTGCGGCGACATGAATGTTGCACATCAGGAAATCGACCTGAAAAATCCAAAGACCAACCGTAAAAATGCAGGCTTTACCGATGAGGAACGTCAGAAATTCACCGAGCTGCTGCAAAGTGGTTTTACCGACACCTTCCGCGCAAAAAATCCAGATACCACCGGCGTTTATTCGTGGTGGAGCTACCGCTTCAAGGCGCGCGAAAAGAACGCCGGATGGCGCATCGACTATTTTCTTGTATCCAACCGCCTGATGGAGCAGGTAACCGACACCAAAATTTACACGCAGATCATGGGCAGCGACCACTGTCCGGTCGGTTTGGAGATCAATTTATAACCGATTCTCCATTTGACCATTGTTCCTCTTTATGCTATAATAACACCGTATCTTTTTCATTTTTTCATTTTCTGTTTTCTTTTCTGCGGGCATATCCGCTGCTCCCCAATCCAAGGGGAGCATTTTTCTTATCTCAAACAAAAATTTCAATCTACCGACAGGAGGGAAACCCATCGTGAAAGAAGTTCGCACAGCGCAGCTGGATGCGCGGCTGAAAAAAGTGGCTTCTCTGGTGCGTCCGAATGCTGTTTTTGCCGACATCGGGTGCGATCACGGGCATCTCGCCGTTGAGCTGATGCGCCGCGGTGCCATTCGCGGTTACGCCTGCGACATCAACCCTGGTCCTCTGCAATCGGCTCGCCGCAACATTGAGCGCGCAGGGTTTTCCACCCAAATACAAACGCTTTTAACAAATGGGCTGGATGGTTTGGAGGACAACGGGCTTACCGACATCACCATTGCAGGCATTGGCGGAGAGGTCATCACCGATATTCTGCAAAGAGCGTCATTTTTAAAGTCCCCCGACATCCGCTTGATTTTACAGCCGCAGTCGCGCGAAAATATTCTGCGCACCTTTCTTGCAGAAAACGGATTTTCGATTATTTCCGAAGAAGTGATTCGCTCCGGTCGGTATATCTACGTTGTCATGGCAGCAGAATACACCCAAGAGATCCGGCAGCTTTCGGTCTTAGAAGCCTACTGCGGCACCTTACCAAGCTACAAAACGCCCGAAGCCGCCGAAAAGTTATTTCGCACCGCGCAGCTTTTAAAAAAGACCGCTATCGGTCTTGAGCACCGTGGAAATTCCACACAGGCACAGCCTTTATTCCAAGCCGCCGAGGAAATTTCAACCATCATTGCTTCTTTCCCCCGCGAGCAAAAGTTTTGCACGCAAAACCCTTAAATCAATTTTGGACTGGAGGAATTTGATGTCCACCGTTTCACAGGTTTATGATTATATCAACCAAATCGCGCCCTTTTCCCTCACAATGGATTTTGATAACACTGGTATTCTTGTCGGCGACCGAACCCAAAAGGTTTCCAAAGCGCTGATCGCTTTAGACTGCACCATGCAGGTGGTGGAACAGGCTAAAAAGCTCGGGGCAGAACTGATCATTACCCATCATCCCATTATTTTTAACCCCATCAAGCGCGTCAACGAAGATTCTGTTGTTTATCACCTGATTCGCAGCGACATTGCCGTTATCAGCGCCCACACAAACCTTGACATTGCACAGGGCGGCGTGAACGACGCATTAGCATCGGCTATTGACTTATGTAACTGCCGCGGTTTAGAAATGGTAGCTCCGCAAAGCGAAGTATACCTTGGCAGAATTGGAGAACTTCCCGAAGCAATGAGCGCGTTACAATTTGCACAGCATATTAAAACAAGTTTAAAGGCTGTCAATGTAAAATTTGCGGACGCCAAAAGAACAATCAAAAAGGTTGCGCTTTGCTCCGGTTCAGGCGGCGATTGTCTGGATGCCGCCATCGAAATGGGTGCAGACGCTTTACTTACCTCGGAGGTCAAGCAGCATCAATTTTTGGCAGCAATACAAGCGAACGTCAGCATTTTTGATGCAGGACATTTTGACACCGAGGACATTGTGATTGAACCACTCAAGGAGAAACTTTCACAGCAAATTTCGGACGTAGAATTTTTCACAACGCACGTTTCCACAATCACTGCAATTTAATTACCTTCTATATTGACAAAACAAAACCCACATGACCGGATTGCTCCGATGATGTGGGTTTTTATAATAGATTCTTTTTTGACATAGAAAAAGGACATCCATTTTCATGGATGTCCTTTTGGCTCCCCCTGTCTGGCTCGAACAGACGACCCTGCGGTTAACAGCCGCATGCTCTACCGACTGAGCTAAGGAGGAATGTCAGCACCGCTCTATTTTCCCAAGCAGTCACCCGCTAAGTATTTTTGACACTGATGAGCTTAACTTCTGTGTTCGGAATGGGAACAGGTGGATCCTCA
>CAMNVW010000066.1 GCA_946563605.1 uncultured Clostridia bacterium
TCTCATGGCAATTAAAATTGGCATTAACGGTTTTGGACGTATCGGCAGACTGGTTTTCCGCGCAGCAATGGCTCAGCCGGAAACATTTGAAGTTGTAGGTATCAACGACCCATTCATCGGTCTGGATTATATGGTGTATATGACCAAATATGATTCCATGCACGGCCAGTTTAAAGGTACCGTTGAAGTAAAAGACGGCAAATTTGTCGTAAACGGCCATGCTATCAACGTATATGACTGCAAAGACCCTGCTGAAATTCCATGGTCTGAGTGCGGCGCTGAATATGTTGTAGAATCCACAGGCGTATTCACCACAACAGAAAAAGCATCTGCTCACATCAAAGCCGGCGCAAAGAAGGTTGTTATCTCTGCACCTGCAAAGGATCAGGAAACTCCAACCTTTGTTGTTGGCGTAAACCATGACAAATATACAAAAGATATGACCGTTGTTTCCAACGCATCCTGCACAACCAACTGTCTGGCTCCACTGGTAAAAGTTATCAACGATAACTTCGGCGTTGTAGAAGGTCTGATGAGCACCGTACACGCAACCACAGCTACCCAAAAGACCGTTGACGGTCCTTCTATGAAAGACTGGAGAGGCGGACGTGCTGCTGCTGGCAACATCATCCCATCTTCCACAGGTGCAGCAAAAGCTTGCGCACTGGTAATCCCAGAAGTAAAAGGCAAGCTGACCGGTATGTCTTTCCGTGTACCAACACTGGATGTATCTGTTGTTGACCTGACAGTCAAACTGGCAAAACCAACTACTTACGAAGAGATCTGCGCAAAAGTAAAAGAAGCTTCCGAGACCACCATGAAGGGCATCCTTGGCTACACCGAAGATATGGTTGTATCCTCTGACTTCCTGGGCGACCCAAGAACTTCTATCTTTGACGCAAAAGCAGGTATCATGCTGAACGAAACTTTCGTAAAACTTGTTTCCTGGTACGACAACGAGTGGGGTTACTCCAACAAAGTTCTCGAACTGATCAAACATATGTCTGCTGTTGACGCTCAGTAATCAAAACTGATTGTAAAGACCGAAGCCGAAGGCTTCGGTCTTTTTTTGAAAAAAACAAAAGTTTTTGGTCGAGCTTTTTTCAAAAAGCTCGCGAGGTGCAGGAGCAGCGCTCCTGCTCGCCTTCCGCAGAAGGCGAAATACCTTGTCGTCAGGCGCCTTGGGGAGGTGTGGAGGAGGTTTGCCGTTTTGGCTGCGCCAAATGCCGCCAATCCGATATGGCAAGGCAAACTTAACTTCTTTGCAAGAAAAAAAGTTTTCAAGAACCAATTGTAAGTACGAACTTTCCCTCAAAAATTATCCTGTGGATGATTTTTGAAGCACCCTCTGTTAGACTTCGAGGAAGTCAGTAGCTTTTTGTGGGGGAGAATTCCCCACACCCCCGTTTTTGTGGAGCTACGCGCTCCACACCGCGGCAACTTTCTTGTACGAAGAAAGTTGCACAAAGAGCGTACCAAAAACCTCCTGGTTTTTGGATTTCCAGCGGAAGGAGTTCATTGTTTACAATGAACTCCCGTGAGTTTGGCAAAGCCAAACTCAGCGACTCTCCCCCGTGGAAAACAAAACATTCTGCCCCTTTACGGAGATAGGCGAAGCTCGTGATTTTTAAGTCGCATTTGTTCGTGATTTGTCATTTTTTGGAAGATACATCTATCATACCACAAATATGTAATAAATATAGACTTATTTTGCAAGACAAAATGAGTCTATATTTGGCGAAAAATGCACGCTATAATAAACGTAGCGAGGTGCAGAATATGTTTAAAGTACAAAAAGGATATGATAGGGAATCGAAAACCTTTCGACTTCCAATAGAAATGATAGAGCATTTGGAAGAACTTGCAGCGGAAAATAATCTTTCCTTGAATCAACTGGTGGTTCAGTGCTTAAATTATGCGCTGGAAAATCTGGAAAACACCGATCATGAAGCTGGACAAGCTCCAAAGAAATAAAATCAGGCGGGAAAGGTTTGCGCTTACAATTGGATATGGGATTTGTGTGGGTCTTTATCAGGGGTATTTTGGAATACCCCTGATAAAGACCTTTTTTCTGCTTTTATGAAATGATCACGCCTTCCCTGTTTCGATAAATTCTAAAGACAAGGCTGTGCTATGATAACAGGTACAACTTGGGAAGAATGTATGATAAACTGAACGCAAATGAATCAACATGGCAGTTTTACCATCTTTTTTGCTAAAAAAAGCATCAGAAAATGCTTAGAATGTAGAAAGAAAATCAACCATCGAACAGAAGTTTCAAGTGTTTTGTTCATATACAACAAAGAATTTGCAAAGCAGAAAATAATATTTTATAATTTTATACAATCGGTGCTTGAAAAAAACTGTGCTTTCTGGTATGATAATACTAAACACGAGGGGGTTGATAGTATGTACAAAGTGAATAAGAAAAGCGAAGTACCGATTTATCTCTTTCATCAGGGAACAAATTATAAGGCATATGATTTTTTAGGCTCCCATTCGGCAAAACGTAAAAATGTTTCGGGCGCAGTTTTCCGCGTTTGGGCACCGCACGCCCTCAGTGTTTCGGTCGTTGGCGATTTCAACGATTGGGATCCAGACTGCAACCCGATGGAAAAAATCAGCGAAAACGGGCTGTGGGAAGGCTTTGTCCCACAAATCAAACAATACGATTTGTATAAATACAGCATAAAAACACCGCAGGGAAAGATGCTCTTAAAAGCAGACCCATATGCGTTTCATATGCAGACCCGTCCGGAATCGGCGTCCCAGTTTTATGATATGGGCAGATTCAACTGGAAAGATCAGGCGTGGATGGAAAAACGCAAGCTGCAAAATCATGTGGGCGAACCAATCAACATCTACGAGGTGAACCTCGGCTCGTGGCGGCAGTATGAGGACGGCTCGTTCTTCGACTACCGCAAGCTTGCCGATGAATTATCCGTCTATGTTAAAGAGATGGGTTACACCCATGTCGAACTGATGCCGGTGACGGAATATCCGTTCGATGGCTCATGGGGCTATCAGGTAACCGGATATTTTGCAGCGACCTCCCGATATGGCACGCCAAAGGATTTGATGTATTTTGTCAACAAGATGCACGAAAACAATATCGGTGTCATCATGGACTGGGTGCCGGCACATTTTCCGAAGGACGAACATGGTCTGTACGAATTTGACGGCTTGCAGTGCTATGAATATCAGAACCCGCAAAAACGGGAGCATCCGCATTGGGGAACACGCATCTTTGATTTTGGACGTCCTGAGGTACAGAGCTTTCTGATTTCGAGCGCGATGTTCTGGGTAGAAAAATTCCACATGGACGGTTTGCGTGTGGACGCGGTCGCTTCGATGCTCTACCTCGATTACGGCAGGGAATCCTGGGAATGGACGCCGAATGTACATGGCGGAAACGAAAATCTGGAAGCGGTGGATTTCCTGAAAAAACTTAACACCGCCGTTCTGGGAGAACACGCGGATGTTATGATGATCGCGGAAGAATCCTCCGCGTGGCCGATGGTCACAAAACCGCCGTATGTGGGCGGACTGGGATTCAACTTCAAGTGGAACATGGGTTGGATGAACGACATGTTAAGCTACGTTTCGCTCGACCCGATTTATCGTTCCTACAACCATGACAAGCTGACCTTCAGCATGATGTATGCTTTCTCGGAAAATTATATTCTTCCTCTTTCGCACGATGAGGTTGTGCATGGAAAATGCTCGCTCATCAACAAAATGCCTGGGGAATACAATCAGAAATTTGCCGGTCTGCGCACCATGTTTGGTTATATGATGGCGCATCCTGGCAAGAAGCTGCTGTTCATGGGACAGGAATTTGGACAGTTTATCGAATGGAATTTTGAGAAGGAACTGGACTGGCAGCTGCTTTCCTACGAGAGCCACCGCAAGCTGCAAGCCTTTGTGAAGGACCTCAACCATTTTTACCTCGACAATTCCCCAATGTGGGAAATTGACGACAGCTGGGACGGTTTCCAGTGGCTGGTTCACGACGACAACACACAGAATGTGGTCGTTTTCCGCAGAACAAACGATCAGGGCGAAGATGTAATTGCAATCTGCAACTTTGCACCGGTCGAGCGCGATGATTACCGCTTCGGCATACCGGAGGAGAAAAATTATGAGATCGCGCTCAACTCCGACGATATACGGTACGGCGGCAAGGGAATCCCTGAAAAGGAGATCATCCGTTCCGAAAAGATTGCAATGCACGGCAAGGCAAATTCCATTGCGGTGGATATTCCGCCGATGTCAGTGATGTATCTGAAACCATCCAAGGTTCAGCCGGAACAGGAACAAGAAGACGTTGTGATCGACGTAGAGCTGACCGAGGTGGAATCGAAAGCGTCAAATCGCTCCGGCGAAACAGTTGCTCCAAAGATGGCGGAAGAGTCTAAAAGCGAAGCACCAAAGAAAAAACGTACCAGCAAAAAAACAACTCAAAAAACAGAAAAATAAGCAGAAAAACAAAACCGGTGTGTCGCCGGCGACATAGATGGTTTGACAGTCAGAGGGGGATAAACGCATGATTTTAAAAAAGGAATGGATTGCAATGCTTCTGGCGGGCGGACAGGGAAGCCGCTTGTATGCACTGACCAGAGACATCGCGAAACCAGCAGTTCCATTTGGCGGGAAATATCGTATTATTGACTTTCCACTTTCCAACTGTGTTAACTCGGGAATTGATACTGTGGGCGTGCTGACACAGTATCAGCCGCTTCAGTTGAATGAGTATATCGGCAACGGTCAGCCGTGGGACCTGGACCGCGTTCACGGCGGCGTTTATGTTCTGCCTCCTTATCAGAAGAGCTCCAATTCAGATTGGTATACCGGAACCGCAAACGCAATCTACCAGAACATCAACTTTATTTCCAGATATGACCCGGAATATGTTGTGATTTTGTCCGGCGACCATATCTATAAGATGGACTATTCCAAGATGCTGGAATTCCACAAGGAAAAGAAAGCGGATTGCACCATCGCCGTTATGGAAGTGCCGTGGGAAGAAGCTCCCCGTTTTGGCATTATGGCTTGCGATGAGGATCACAAGATTTTTGAATTTGCAGAAAAACCAAAACAGCCAAAGAGCAATCTGGCTTCGATGGGTATTTATATCTTCTCCTGGGATAAGCTGAGAAAATATCTGGAGGAGGACGAAGCAAACCCGGATTCGGAAAACGACTTCGGCAAAAACGTGATTCCGGCAATGCTCGCAAACAACGAGAGAATGTATGCTTATGCGTACCAGGGATATTGGAAAGACGTTGGAACCATCGACTCTCTCTGGGAAGCAAATATGGACCTGCTCAACCCGAATGTTCCGCTTGATTTGTACGACGACAGCTGGAAGATCTACGCAAGAAACCCTGTTATGCCGCCTCAGTATGTTGCAGACGGTGCAGTGACTAGGGATGCCATGATCAGTGAAGGCTGCATTGTAGAGGGTGAGGTTGACTTCTCGATTCTGTTCCCGGGCGTTATCATGGAAAAAGGCGCGGTTGTCCATGACAGTATTGTTATGCCTGGTTCAGTTATCAAAGCGGGTGCGGTTGTCGAATATTCGATCATTGCAGAAAACGTAGTGATTGGAGAAAACGCAAGAATTGGATGCCGCCCGGAAAATGTAGAGGACAAAGAAAACTGGGGCGTTACCGTCATTGCAAAAGGAATCCATATCGGTAAGAATGCCAATATTCCGGCAAAAGCAATGATTGAACAGGATGTACTGGAGGTGGGCAGCGATGATGAGTAAAACACTTGGAATTGTATTTTCGAATATGCACGATGCAACCATGGGCAAAATAACCGAAAACCGCACCATGGGTTCGGTTCCGTTCGGCGGAAGATATCGGCTGATCGATTTTGTTCTTTCCAATCTAATCAATTCCGGTATTCAGGATGTTGGTATTATCACCAAAAGCAATTTCCAGTCTTTGATGGATCACCTTGGAACCGGTAAGGAGTGGGATCTTTCCAGAAAAAAAGGCGGTTTAACCATCCTGCCGCCATATGGCAGACATGAGGCAACCTACTACCGCGGCAGACTGGAAGCGTTGGGCAGCATCTATTCCTATATCCGTGAGTCCAAAGCGGAACTGGTTGTGATGACCGACTGTGATAACATCGCTTCTGTCGATTATGCGGATGTGATTCGTTATCACAGAGAGCATGATGCGGATGTTACCGTAATCTACAAAAATAAGCCGATTACAAAATCCATCCACCGAGATGTCATCACCATCAGCATGGATGAAAATAAACGGGTAAACGGTGCGCTGGTTAATCCTGAGTCTACTTCCGGCAATGTTCTGCTGAATATGACGGTGATTAGTAAACGCCTGTTGGAAAAAATCATCAGCGATGCTACAAGCGCAAACTTTTACAGCTTTACACAGGGTATCCTGCAGAACAGCAATCAGCGTCTGAAGATTTACGGCTATGAGTTTAAAAACTATGTAGCGGATATCAAATCGCTGCAATCCTACTATGACTGCTCGATGGATCTGCTGAATCCAGAAATCAGACGTCAGATTTTCCCGGCAGACCGTCCGGTTTATACCAAAGTTCGCGATGAAGTTTCGGTAAAATACGGCATCAACGCGAAGGCGAAAAACTCGATGATTGCCGACGGATGTGTGATCGAAGGCGTCGTTGAAAATTCGCTGATTTTCCGCGGCGTTAAAATTGGCAGAGGCGCAGTGGTCAAAAATTCGATTATCATGCAGGGCGCCGTTATCGGTGAAAACAGTACGCTTGATTGTGTTGTTACCGATAAGGACGTAATGATCCGCGATTCCAGAACATTGGTGGGCTGCAAAGAATATCCGCTGTACATCGAAAAGGGCACGGCGGTTTAGAAGTTTAAATTTTTCAAATTTAAACTTCGGTGAGAACGACTTTGTCGTTCTCACGATAGACGACGATGCAACAATGATGAAGATTAAATTTTTTCAAATTTAAACTTCGGTGAGAACAACGAAGTTGTTCTCACAAGGAGCAGCATGAAACTATGCTGAGAAAAATCCAGAGAATTTAAACTTCGGTGAGAACACACGAACATAACCAGCAAAGTCCCTTTCTTGTGTAAGCAAAGGGACTTGCGCTTTTTCAAATCGCACGGGCTGCACAGTGCGGATTTTGTGCGAACGTTTTGAACAAGGAGGGCAGCCAATAGATGAAAACTTTATTTATAGCAAGTGAGGCAAGACCTTTTATCGCGTCGGGAGGCTTGGCAGACGTAGCCGGTTCACTGCCAAAGGCTCTGTGCGATTCTGGCAACGAATGCCGCGTTGTCATTCCGTTGTACAAAAATATTCCACAGCAGTTCCGTGAGAAAATGGAATTTGTCCGAAACTTCAATGTTCCGCTTGCATGGAGAAACCAGTACTGCGGTGTGTTTAAAGTATGTCATCAGGGCGTTGTATACTACTTTATCGACAACGAATATTATTTTAAACGGGATAATCTTTACGGCTATTATGATGATGCAGAACGATTTGCGTTTTTCTCCAAAGCCGCGATGGAAATGCTGAACTACATCGACTACGACCCTGACGTTGTTCATGCAAACGAC
>CAMNVW010000067.1 GCA_946563605.1 uncultured Clostridia bacterium
CTTTTTGAATTCCTAAAATCACATTGGATAGAGTCAACAAATACAGCGGGACATTTTTCAAATACTTCTTGTACATTGTTTGCGGATGGGGTATAATTTATTTAGAGAGGGGAGCGAGCGGTGAACCCGCTCCCCTTTCGGCTAGCCCTTAAGCATTAAATAGACGGTTGAAATGATTCCGGTAATCAGTGATGCGATTTCGAGAAGTTCTTTCAGTTGTCTGATTCTTTGCTTTCGGGCTTTTTTCTTTTTCTTACCCATCCGTTTCACCTCCCTTCATTGATTATATTATATCATAGCGTAACGCTATTGTCAATACCTTTTTACAAAAAAATCGCTTGTTTATGCGGAAAAATGAAACCCACCTACTGAAAAAGTAAGTGGGTTTTCTGTTAGATTATTCTTGGGAATTTTGTTTGCTGTCAAGATACTGCGTGATTGCTCGGCGGATAAATTCAGCCTTGCTGATTCCATCAGTCTTGATAGCTTCTTCCCATTGAGCAACAAGCTCTTTTTGCAAGCGGACAGCGATTTGCGTGTACGCTTTATCTAAATAGCGTTGTTTGACTTGGGTGGATGTTTTGCCCATAAATAAAAGCACCTCCTAGAAGAATGAACGAATCAAAAAGTACAGGAAGAACAGAAGTCCTGCAAGGGTCAGCAATTCGATGACAAGTTTCAAAATATCTTTTTTCATGATTGCATTTTGGAAAGCGGTTTGATATACTTAAGGCAAGGGGAGGGGCTTGCGCCCCAGCCCTTGCTGTTCCTTATTGGAACAGTTTGACCAGAATCATAATCCAACCTACCAGGCTGATGATTCTGATGACGAGCTTTTCAAGTTGTCCTACCAGCTTGATGAGCTCTTTTATTTTGCTTTCCATTTTGTTCACCTCCCTTCATTGATTATATTATATCATACTGATAGCAGTATGTCAATGCTTTTTTGAGAAAAAATTACAAAAAAATCGCTTAAATATGCGCTTTTTTATATTATTCAAGCCGGATTCCTTTTAGGGATACCGGCTTTTTCATGCCGTTTTCCACCTTTGAATCTTCAAAGATTTGCCCCGAGAAAGGTGAAAGATAAATGTTAGAAACAAACCAAATTTACAACACAGATTGCCTTGCCGGAATGCAGGCAATCGAGGACAAATCAATCGACATGATTTTATGCGACCTGCCGTATGGCGTTACAAACTGCCGCTGGGACAGTGTTCTGCCATTCGATCAGCTATGGTCGCAGTACGAGCGCATCATCAAAGATAATGGCGCAATCGTACTCACGGCAATCCAGCCGTTCACAACAGCACTCATCCAAAGCAATCGAAAACTGTTCCGCTACTGTTGGTATTGGCATAAAAACTGTCCAACAGGATTTGCCAATGCCAAGAAGCAGCCAATGCGCTGTATCGAGGATATTGTAATTTTTTACAAAAATCCACCAATTTACAATCCACAAGGGTTAATTCGGCTGGACAAGCCGATTTACCATAAAGGCAGCAACAAATGCGGGGAAGTATACAGCCACGGACTGGGATCCGATTTTGTAACCGAGTATAGAAACTATCCCCGCAATCTGCTGGAAGTTCCCTGTGAGCACGGTCTGCACCCAACGCAGAAGCCGGTAGCACTGTTTGAATATCTCATCCGCACCTATACCGATGAAGGAGCGCTTGTGCTCGATAACTGCATGGGCAGCGGTACAACCGCGGTAGCCTGCATTCGCAGCGGGCGCAATTACATTGGCTTTGAGATGGATGAAAAGTACTATGAAACAGCCTGCAAGCGCATCGAGAGCGAGCGAAGCCAGAGGCTAAGCGACCACTTACGCGAGAGCAGGACACGCAAGTTCCACAGGTAACCGACATCGGAAACAGCGTCCAGGCTCAGACTGGTAGGTACTTCCTGACCCCACCGGGGGTGCGGGTCGGAATGAGGCGCGGAAATTTCCCCGCTGCAAGTGCAAAAAAACAGGGTAACAAGGTAACAAACCAGAGAATTAGAATTTTGCGGGTGCATGAGATGTAGATAGAAGCGTTTGGAAGTGAAAAAATGGATTAGAAATTTGTTACATTGAGGTGGGATTTTGGGTAACAACATCAAGACAAAAATAATCGACGGAAAAACCTGCGTTCCCACCTCCTTTCTGACCGAGATTTTTGGTGTCACGCCAAAGACCTTGGCCAGCTGGGCGAAGGACGGATGCCCGAAGGCTGACCGCGGCTGGTGGCCGATCCGGGAGGTCATCGCCTGGCGGATGGATGGCAGCGGGACTGGGGAGGATCTGGAGAAAATGAGTCTCAAAGACCGCAAGCTCTACTGGGAAGCGCTGCTCAAAAAGGCGCAGACCGAAAACAGAGAGCTTGAGAACGGGATCAAGCGGGGAGATTATATCGAAAAACAGGTGGTAGCGGATGAGCTGGCCGCCTTTTTTGTTGCCTTAAAACAGGCACTTTTGCTCCTTCCCCGCAAAATCGGAATCCTGGCATCCAAGTCTGTGGAGCTGGATGCCGCAAAAGAACTGGAACGCGAAGTAAATGAGGTGGTATATGATGTACTCGCGGAATGGAGTCAAGGTAAATTATCCGAGCTGGATTCTGGACAGCATGAAAACACTAAAACCGCCGGAAAGAATGACAGTCAGTGAGTGGGCGGATAAAAACCGCATCATTCCGGCCGGAACTTCCAACCAGCCCGGACGCTGGAAAACAGAGAAAACCCCCTATCTTCGGGAAATCATGGACGCTTTTTCCGATGACCGTATCGAGGAAATTGTTTTTATCAAATCCACCCAGGTGGGCGGAACAGAAGTAATCCTCAACATCATCGGCTATATTATCGACCAGGACCCGGCATCCACGCTGGTGGTATATCCATCGGAGGTGCTGGCGGAGGATATTTCCAAAAACAGGATTCAGCCGATGCTTCGGGCGACCCGTCCGCTGGCGGCTCGGTTCCGGGAGGCGGACAGTAAGCTGCTGGCGTTGCAGTTTGACGATATGTACCTGCCGCTGACCGGTGCAAACTCGGCGGCATCCCTGGCATCCAAACCGGTGCGATTTGTGCTGATGGATGAGGTTGACAAATATCCGCCGCGCTCTGGAGGCGGACGAGAGGCAGATCCAATCTCTCTGGCTAAGGAGCGTACCAACACCTTTTCCTACAACAAAAAAATCTTTATCACATCCACCCCGACTTTGAAAACCGGCTCAATCTGGAAAGAGTGGGAGAGCTGCACCAGAAAACTCTTTTACTATCTGCCGTGTCCGCACTGCGGGAAATATCAGAGACTGAGATTCCACCAGATAAAATTTGCCAAAGAGGGCACCAAAACCCAACGGGCGGAAACCGCCTACTATGAGTGCCCGTACTGCCAGGGACATATCACCGATGCAGATAAGCAAAAGATGCTCCGGCAAGGGAAATGGATGAGCGAGGAAGAGCCGGAGGGGGTAAGACCCAGCCGGAAGAAAACTGGATTTGCAATCAACGCAATTTACTCCCCTTGGCTCTCGCTATCGGATGTGGCTTATAAATGGCTGGATGCCCAGGGCGATCAAGAGAAAATGCAGAACTTTGTAAACTCCTGGCTGGGGGAACCGTGGGAAGATGTCGGCAGCACCGCTGGGGCACAAAAAGTGCTGGATAACCGTGGGGTGCTTACCCGTGGTATCGTGCCAGAATGGGCTCAGATGATTACCTGTGGGGTGGATGTACAGCAAAACTGCTTGTATTATGCAGTGGATGCCTGGGGACAGGGAAAGAAAATCTATCACCTGGATCATGGCTGCATCAAAGGGACTGATTTTAACACTCTGTGGGATATCATCAACCAGACCTATTACAACGAAAAGGGACAGGATTGGTACATCGATTTGGCGCTGATCGACTCGGGCGACCAGACCGACCTTGTATATGATTTTTGCTATCTGCACTTCCCGTTAACGGTGCCGGTAAAGGGCTCATCCCATCCGATTCCGGCAAGATTCCGCCGGAGTGAAATCCAAAAAGAGGACAGCGTAGCCAAGGGACTCAGCTTAATCATGTGTGATGGCAGCTATTACAAATCGATGCTCTATTCCAAAATCAATGCGGTGGATGGCAGCTTCCAGGTATTTGATGGCGTGGATCAGGAGTACTGCGAGCAGGTAACCAGCGAGCATAAAGTGTTTGAGCGCAAAAACGGAGTAGAGAGCTGGGTGTGGCAGAAGAAAACCAGCGATGCCCAGAACCACTATCTGGACTGCGAGGTGTACGCTTCCTGCGCCGCCGACCTGATGGGAGCCTTTGCGCTGCTGGAAGAGCCGGTGGAGCAGCTGGAACCGGAGTTTCAGCCGGAACCGGAGGAGGACAGCTGGGGAGAGGATAGCTGGGACAATGATGATTGGGAGGATGATTGGGATTGAGCGAGTTAAAAGCAAGATATGATAAGCTGCTGGCAGCAGTGGAGGCAATCGAGTGCGGGGCGCAGAGCTACAATATCGATGGGCAAAGCGTTACAAAGGCAAATCTTGCCACATTGTACAAGCGCCTTCAAATGCTGGAAAGCCAAATTCGGCAGGAAAATGGAGAAAACCTCTCGGTGGTTTCCTTCGTGGACAGGGGGTAGCGGCTGTGGGTGTATGGCAAAACCTCAAGATGCGATTTTCAAAGCGCAGCGGATACGATTCCGGCAGCTTTGCCCGGGGTGGGGAAAACTGGACACCGGTAGATGGCAGAGCCGAGGACATCAATGTAATGTCCCGCGATACCATCCGGCACCGCGCCCGAGATTTGGAACGCAATGCCGATTATGTAGAGGCTGCCATCCTTGCCATGGAGCGAAATGTTGTGGGTTCGGGAATCCGGCTGGATTGCAAGCTGGAAGATACCGAGCTGGAACAGAAAATCGAAAACCTCTGGGAAAGATGGTGCCACGCAGAGAACTGCGATGTTACAGGGAGACTGTGCTTTTGCGAAATCCTCAAGATGGCGGTGCGCCGAATGATGGTGGATGGAGGGCTGCTGTTGGTAGCTACCTACACTGGAAACAAAAACTTTCCGCTGCAGCTGCAAATCAAAGAGGTGGATGAGCTCAACTCCGGCATTTTGTTCTATGGGAAAAATCAGGTGGTGGGCGGCGTTGAAATCGACGCCAGCAACCGCCCGGTAGCATACCATTTTACCGTATACGATGTATACGGAGAAACGGGAAAAACCGTGCGGATTACTGCCGACCGGGTAATTTACCTCAACCGCATCAAGCGCACCTCTCAGGTGAGGGAGGTATCGAGTTTTGCAAATGTCCTTTCCCGCCTGCGGGATCTCAACCAGTTTCTCAATGCCGTATCGATAAAAGAGCGGATGCTTGCCTGCCTTGCCGTTTTTGTGAAAAAGGTAAATGCAGCACTGGGACTGGGCAGGAACCAGAAGGTGGACAAGGAAACTGGAGCCAAAAAGCGCAAGTTATCCCCGGGCATGATTATGGAACTGGATGCCGGTGACGAAATCCAAGTAGTAAACCCATCCGGGCAGGCATCCAACGCAAAGGACATGGTATCCATCCTGCTGAGGGCAGTGTCCTCGGCAATGGGCTTGAGCTATGAGGCAGTATCCCGCGATATGTCGCAGTCCAACTATTCCTCCGCCCGGCAGAATCTCATCGAGGACCGGGAGACATACAAGGAGTGGCAGCACTATCTATCGGAGCATCTGTGCCGCAAGGTATATCACTGGTGGCTGGACAGCTGTGTGATGGCAGGCAGCCTGAGCATCCCGGATTATTTCAGCGCGCCGGAAAAGTACACCGAATGTCAGTGGATTGCAAAGGGTATGAGCTGGATTGATCCGGTTAGGGAGGTCAATGCGAACCGTATTGCGCTGAAAACCAACCAGACGACGTTGCAGGAGGTAGCGGCAGAGCAGGGCAAGGATTGGCGCGCTATTTTGGAACAGCGAGCAAAAGAAAAACAGCTTATGAAGAAGCTGGGATTGGAGGAAAACAATGCAAATCAGGGGAAATACACAGAACCCATCGACGAAGAGTAGTTTTCGTACCATTCCAATGCAGGTGCGAGAAGTATCGGCAGAAGAGAGAACGGTTGAACTGTCTTTTTCTTCCGAAAAACCGGTCGAACGTTTTTTCGGAATGGAAATTTTGTGTCACGATGAAGGTTGTGTCGATTTGACTAGGCTGCAAAATGTCGGGTCAGTGCTGTTTCATCATGGACGTGACCCGGTATACGGCAGCCTGCCGATTGCAAGGATCGTATCTTTGAGCATCGACAAGGAAACGAAGCGGGGCAAAGCCGTTGTGTCGTTTGACACAGATGAAAAAAGTGACCTCATCTATCTGAAGGTGAAGTCAGGAAGTTTGAAAGGAATCTCTGTTGGATACATTGTAAACGCATATGAAGAAGTCAGGGCCGGAAAGACATCCAGTAATGGACGCTTTACCGGTCCTTGCTATGTGGCGACGAAGTGGGAGCCAATGGAGATTTCCTTTGAGCCGGTTCCGGCTGATGACGATGTCGGTGCCGGCAGAAATAAAAATCCAGAAAGTGAGGAAAATGGAATGAGTGCAGTAACAGACAAAAACAATCCTAGCAATCCGGTGGCAGCGCCGGAAAATGGCGGTGAAAGAGGAGCACCGCAGCCGGCAGCACCGGCTCCAGTAGGAGTTCCGCCCACCGACAACACAGAAGCAGAACGACAGAGATGTGCAGAAATCTATTCGCTCTGCCGCAGTTTTGATGTGGAGCCGGAAGAGTATATCAAGGACGGCAGCAGCGTGGATCAGGTCCGCGCAGCAATTCTCGAAAATTTAAAAAGAAGCCGAACTCCGCTGACCTCCCGTGTTCAGGTGGTAGCGGATGAGGAGGATAAATACCGTGCTGCAGCACGCGACGGCCTGCTTCTGCGTATGGGGGAAATGATTGAAAAACCAGCCCCTGGTGCAGAGAGCTTTCGCGGCATGAGCCTGCATCAGCTGATGGCAGATTGTGCCATGAGAAGCGGTGTAAAGGATGCACACAGAAAGTCGCCGGATGAGCTTTGGAGAGACATGGCTCAGCAGGAACGCGGACAGTTCGCCGACAGCAATGCTTTTATCTCCATCGTAAACTCTACTATGGGTGCAACCATCGCAAGAGCCTACAACACAGCGCCTACCACCTACCAGCATTGGACCAGCGTGGGCTCCAACCCGGACTTCAAAAGGGTAAAACGCTTCCGTCTGGCTGCAAATGGCGAGATGCAGGAAATCCCGGAGAACGGCGAATTTAAAACTGTATCCGGTATGGATGAGGGTGTAGACACCGGGCTCAAAACCTACGGCAAAAAGTTTGGCTTTAGCCGCCAGACCATCATCAATGATGATTTGGGCACTGTAGCCAGACTGATTACCGCACAGGTAAGAGCCAACCAGAGATTTATCAACAAACTTTGCTATCAGATGCTTACCAAAAACGGCAAAATCTATGATGGCAAAAATCTGTTTGTCGCTGACCACGGCAACCTGATGACCGGTGCGGTTCCATCCATCGAATCCCTCAACGAGTTTATCGTAAAAATGGCGATGCAGAAGGACA
>CAMNVW010000068.1 GCA_946563605.1 uncultured Clostridia bacterium
GACCCACACCACCCTAAGGCTCCCTTGTGTAAAGGGAGCTGTCAGCGAAGCTGACTGAGGGATTGCTTTACCGCAGCATCGATATATGCACAAACTCCACGAAAATTTCTGCCGACTTCGTTGTTTGGGATACGAATGACTTTCAGACCATACCCCTCCAGAAAAGCGGTGCGGTCTGCATCTTTTTTGACGGTCCTATCTTCATAGTGTTGGGAACCGTCCAGCTCAATGACGATTTTTGCTTCTGCGCTATAGAAATCAGCGATATATTTCCCCAACACCTTTTGTCTGGAAAAACGAACGGGGTAGGAACGCAGAAAATCATACCATAGGTGCCGTTCTTCCTTGGTCATCTCTTTTCGCAGTTGTTTTGCTAAAGGTACCAACTGCTTGTTGTGCTTGGGCTGCATGACAATCCCTCCGTCACGGCTTGCGCCGTGCCACCTCCCTTTACACAAGGGAGCCTTTGCTGCTTGGGTATTTTCCGTTCCATACGATATCCTTGTAATTTTTCCGGTCGGTCGCGCCTTCGGTGCTGACAAACAGCAGTCGGGAATGTTCGTCGATCCCTAATTCATCCTTGATATCCTGTAAAGACGGATTGCTCAGGATTTCCATGACACAGCCAAACGCGGACGCGCCGGATTCTCCTGAGATAACACGCTCGTCCTCACCCAAAGGACTGCTCAAAATTCTCATTCCCTTTGCCGCAGCATAGTCTGGGAAGGAGATAAAATGGTCGGCATAATCGCGCAGAACCTCCCACGCAATCGGACACGGCTCTCCACAGGCAAGACCTGCCATGATGGTATTCATTTCCTCTGTCACAAAATGCAGTCTGCCATCGTGTGCCTGAGCGGTTCTGAAGATACAGTCCGCTTTGGTTGGCTCCACAATGCTGATGATTGGCTGATTGTCCGCGTAAACATTGGCAAAATATCCGGTCAACGCCGCAGGCATTGAGCCAACGCCTGCCTGCAAAAAGATGTGGGTCGGGCGTTTGTCCCCAAGCTGCTCATAAATTTCATCCGCCATGGTGGTGTAACCCTGCAAAATCCACGACGGCACTTCAGTGTAGCCCTCCCACGAGGTATCCTGCACCAGAACGCAGTTTGGCTGTTCTGCGCGTTTGCGCGCCATTCTGACGGTATCATCATAGCAAAATTCGGTGATGGATGCCTCCGAATTTTCCGCTCGGATGTTATCCAAACGTTCCTGCGCAGATCCTTTTGGCATATAGACCACCGATTTTTGTCCCAGCTGATTGGCTGTCCATGCAACACCTCTGCCGTGGTTGCCGTCGGTCGCCGTTACAAAGGTAAGCTCTCCAAGCTGACATTTTACCTCGTCCGAGGTCATCACAGCAAATGGCAGTTCGGAAATATCTCTGCCCAACTTTTCCGCGATATATCTTCCAATCGCAAACGAGCCGCCCAGCACCTTAAATGCGTTGAGTCCAAAGCGATAGGATTCGTCCTTCACAAAAATTTCCTCTACGCCCATCTCCTGTGCCAAATTCCGCAGTCTTTTCAGCGGCGTCTGCTTGTACTGCGGAAAGCTTTGATGAAATCCTCTTACCTTATCCGCAATTTCTTTATTTAAAAACTGAATGTCCGTCTTTTTGGTGTCGGAAGTATTTCTCTCATAAGAAACAATCTGAAAATTTTCTGCCATTTGTATCCTCCGTTCTTCAGTACAGCTTGAGATAACCAAGCTCATTTTCTGGTTTTATTCTACCTCAATACCGCTTCTTTTTCAAGAGTATGAAAATCAGGTCGAAATGAAGCGGCTCCTTCTTTTATGCAGAAGGAAATGATTGACTTTTTCCTATTGACTTTTATCCTGTCAGGATTTAAAATTTTACTATAAACTATAAGATGTAGTTTCATATACTATATAATCGGAAAGGATCGGTTGATATGAACAGCGAAAAAATTGCTATTCTGGTCGACTCCGGCAGTGACGTTCCGCCGAATTTGCTGGAACGCCATCACATTTTTATGATTCCATTAAAAATCCTTTTTAACGAGGGTGAATACTTCGATGGCGTTACCATTGATGCTACGGAGGTTTATCGCAGACTGCCTGTGGAAATTCCTAAGACCTCCCTTCCTGACGGAGAACAGATTCATTCCATTCTGGATAAAATCTATGCGGAGGGTTATCGCAAAGTGCTTGCCCTCTGCATTTCGAGCGGTTTGAGCGGCACCTGCAATATGATTCGTCTTGTCTGCCAGGATTACCCCGAATTAGAATGTTGTGTTGTTGATTCCAAAAACATCTCGATTGGCAGCGGCATCATTGCTGTCAGAGCTGCTCAATTGCTGGAGGACGGCATGGGCTTTGAAGAACTGTGCCGCAAAACGCAGAGCATGGTTGCGGACAGCAAGGTATTTTTCTGTCTGAAAACCTTGGAGTATCTGCAAAAAGGCGGACGCATTGGAAAGGTTGCCGCTACCATCGGCAGCGCCATCGCGCTCAAGCCGATTATCTCCTGCAACGAGGACGGTTTTTATTATCCAATCGCCAAAGCGATCGGACGCAATCCTTCCATCAAAAAGGTGTTGGATCTGGCACAAAAATTCGCCGATGGCTGCCCGAAGATCATGCTGGCTGTGATGCACGGCGATGCAGCCGAAGAAGCCGAATCCCTGATAGAGGAAGTAAAAAAGAAGATCCCGCAGGGCGTGATCTCTGTGCGCGGACAAATCAGTCCCGCGCTGGGCGTTCACACCGGTCCTGGACTTGTGGGAATCTGCGTACTTAAATTAAATTAAAAAAGGACCCAGTTTAAAACTGGGTCCTTTTTTAAGTATGCTTATCATTGTCTTGAAGCGTGTCCTTATTGCCATCAAAAAGCCCCTCCGTTTGGAGGGGTTTTTCTTTACGATTTATAATGATTATCCAATCAAAATGATTAGCCAATCACGATGATTATCCAATCATCGAAAGCAGCATATACAGCCAATGTGCGGAAACACCTGCGCACAGACCGCCGATAGTATGGCTGATGATTGCCTTACCAGTCATCTTGCTGCAGCCCAAGCTGTCCATCATTGCAACGTGTGTGCTCAGATAGCCGCTCCAGCACATACACATAGCGGTGAATACAGCAACATCGTTTCCGTTTGCCAGACCGTCCTGTACCAGTTTTGGAACCAGACCGATCGCAGCGCCAGCAGCACCCAGAGAGGTGATCGGAACGGAAATGTCCTGAGAGCTTGTGAAACCGAACAGAGGTTTCAGAATGAACTGCAGCTTATCGCCGATTGCTGGCAGCAGGGAAACGCCTTCATAAGCAGCGCCTGTATAAACCCCTCCATCGGCTGGACCGTTGGTCAGCATCAGAACAAAAGTACAGATAATCAGAACACCTGGAATAACCGCTACACCCATGCTGACACCGGTCTTGCCGCCGTCCAGCATTGCGGACATGAAACGGGAAGCTGCACTGCCAGGACGTACCATACGGTAATCGGTGTACATCACGCCGTTGCTTTCCTCTACCTCACAGAACTCTGCTCTGCCATATTCTTTTGCGGTGAAGCGCAGCATCAGACGAACGCTGACAACACTGCCGATGATCGCGCCAAGGTTACCGATCAGCGCCGGTTTAATGAAGCTTTCCCCTGTTGGAGAAGCAATACCGATCATGAACGAGGTGATGATCAGACCCATACCAAAGGAAGTACCGATGTTTGTCAGAGCAGGCAGCTGATATTTTTTGAAATATCTGCGGAATCCCTGGTCATCTGCCAGTGTCAGGATTGCCGGATTATCCGACAGATAGGTTGCCAGAATACCAACAACGCTTGCGCCCGGCAAATCATATATTGGTTTCATCAGCGGAGACAAAATCTTGTTGATAACCGCAACGATACCAAACTCTGTCAGCAAACCGGACAGTGCGCCTGCCAGTACTGCCAGTGCCATGATGTAGAATACAGTGTCCAGCAAAAGATGATATGCTGTCTGCATCATGGTATTGAGCATATTGACTGCACCCATTTTTACGCCCAAGTATCCAAACAAAAGTGCAAAGCCGAGTGCGAAGATCAAGCTTTCTAAGCTCAATACCTTCTTAATATTAGGATGTTCCTGAATCTGTTCTTTCGAATCCATCCCTTTCCCTCCTATAAACTCTATTAGATTTTTGCACCGCATCTAAAATTTTCGGCGGAAATCTCCTCCAAAATGAAGATTCGCGGTCAAAACTCTTCTTTGTCTTTGCAATGATAGCATAATCTTCATAATCATGTCAATTACTTCTATTGTATTTTAGCTAAATATGTGATCTTTTTGTAAAAAACAATAAAATTTATGTTCATAGATGGATTCAAAGAACAATCATTTTACCGATTGAACAAACAGACACTCCTGCTCTCATAAATCTCATATTTCACTTATGCTGTCTCCCCTAAAATTTGCCCTGTAAAACAACTGTCTAAAACAAAAAAGCAGCCTGTAAAGACTGCTTTTTTGAACATCTAATGTTTTTCCAATTTTCCCATCCAAAGCGCAAGCGCTGCACCCAGCACAAGGGTGAACACCGACAACAGCGTTTGTACCCCCGGTGTGTAGCCTGCACTCAATAAAATCGGCAGGATAGAACCCGCAATCAAACCGAGGATCGCAAAATAGGTCTGCTGTTCATACCGCTTCATAAAGAAGTCGATCAGCTTTGCTCCGCCGAGCAGTCCTATCAAAATACCGACTGCCACCGGAACCAGCACTGGGATATTCAGTGATGAAATCGCTGTCAGCACCGAAGTATACACACCCATCAGCACCAGCACCATCGAACCGCTGATACCCGGCATGATCATACACGCGGCGGCAACTGCGCCTGCAAGAATCAACTGAATCGCACTCACCGGCGTCAAGGTTGTGATGAGCGCGCTGCCTGCATCCGAAACATTTTGCAGCAGTGTCATCCCCATCATAATCGCAAAACAAATCACGAACGGAACCATGCTCACCGGCTTGAATCTTTCCTTAACTGCGCGGCGGTAGATCATCGGTATGCTGCCTACAATCAGCCCTAAGAAAAACAGATTGGTCGGCATGGCAAAATCCCGCAGCAAAAGCTCGATCAGCCTGCTGAACAGCAAAATCCCCATCACCGCACCGATTCCAATGGGAAGCAGATACAGCACCGAATTTTTAAAATCTTTTCGCAGAGCGGACACTGCCCCGATGAGCCGGTCGTAAATACCCATCACAACCGCCATGGTACCTCCGCTGACGCCCGGGATGATGTTCGCAACACCCACTGCCAAACCTTTCAGCATACGGGATAAAAAATTCATCTATGATTCTCCTATCTTTTTGTATCAAACTTGATTTTCATATCAAAAACAGCCGACTGCCGCCATCGCGCCAACCGACTGTCCTTTTTTCGGCTCTTTGATTATAGCGCGAACCCTGCGCCGAATCAAGCCGAAATTTGTTTCTTTTTCTTCCAAACGCCTGCTGTGGCAGTGAAGCATCCGCCTACCAGAATGGGCAGATAAAAGGTCAGCAGCCTCCACAACAGAATCGCCAATCCCAAAAGGGCATTCGGGAAAAACAGACCAAACACCGTGTGAAAACCAAGTTCTGCGCCGGCAGCAGCTCCCGGCAGGGGAACAAACGAGGTAAAATTCAGCACAAACGCTCCGGCACAAATCATCATCAGAACATCCGCTTTCTGAAGCCCCAACGCATAAAAGATGCACAGGGGAATCAGAAAAAAAGCGGTCAGCTGAACCACCGTCAGCAGCGAAATGTTCATCATGCCAACAACATCCTTGTGAATCTGCTCAAAGCTTTCGTAAAATTCACCCAGCTCTTTTTCGATGCGCTTGTGTGCTTTTTCGGATTTTTCCGCAGAGAGCAAACGCATCTTTGTGAGCAGCGAAACCGTTCCGTACAGCAGTTTTTCGGTCGGACGCCGGAAAAATCCCAGACAAAGCAGACTCACAATCACAAAAATATTGACGCCGAAGCCCACAAAGCTGAGCCACCCCAACGCAGGAATCTTTCCGGCAAAGGTTTTAAAACAGCCTGCCAGCGTAAACGCGGAATAGATGGTGAGCACAAACTGGTATACAATAAATTTCATCATCAGTGAACAACTTGCAAAAGACAGAGACACCCCTTTTTTGACCAGATACACCGCCTGCATCGGCTGCCCTCCGCTTGAAAACGGCGTAATGCAGTTGAAGAACTGTCCGATCATCGCTGCCCGAAGGGTATCCCCCATCCTCTGTGTCGGGACAAAACGCCGTACTGCAAGGTGAAGTCCTATCCCTTCCAGCAGCCAATAGATGAGCATCAAACCGAGCGCTGCAACGATCCAGCCATGGCGCACCTTTTTGAGCAATTCAAAAAAGCTCTGTGCGCCATATTGTTTTCCTAGCCACAGACACAGTACTGCAAATGTTCCTGCAATAAAGACAAGTCCCTTGACGGCACGCTTTTCTTCTGTTTTCATCGTGAGCCTCCTGTCGGCTGCAGCATCTTTCGGAGCAGTATTTTGCTGGTGTGTTTGCGCTTGCTTTCTTCCAGCAAACCGTGATAAAATTCCCTCCACATCGCCAAAACGTGCTCCTCGCTGTAAAAATAATTGCCCTGCTTTGCTTTTTGCACCGCCTGCTCATAATATTCCGGCTGTGTGGACAGCTTTACTAATTGCTGTTCAAACCCTTCGTTGTCCGCAGCCTTCAAATAATACCCTTCCAAAATAACCTTGTACAGTTCCAAATCACGCAGTAAAATCGGTATGCCGCAGCTCATCGCCTCCAGCACCGTCATCGGGAACAGCTCGTCAAAGCTTGGAAGAAGCATCACATCGCCCATGCGGTAAAAATCGGGCATCTTTTCCCGTTCGATCAAGCCGGTAAAATGCAGGTTCTGTGGATGCTGCTTCAAAAGCTGTTTAATTTCCTTATGACCATCGCTCATACTGCCGAAAGCAAAATCCCCTGCCCATACAAATTCCATCTGCGGCAAACGCTGCGCCAAATCTGCAAAATCCAAAACACCTTTCCTTGTTTGCAGCTGACCTGCACAAACAACTGTAAATTTCTGTGGGTCAAGCCCGAAGTCTTTGCGAATCTGCTGCTTTTCGGACGGCTGTGCCGGATAAAACATCTTGCCCGAAACATAGTTTGGAATATAGGTCACCTTTTTCGGGTCAATTCCGTAGGCGGCAAGCTTTGGGATAAAGCACGGATTGACGGTTACCAGATGATCCATACTTTTATAAAAACGGATCATGTATTCATAAAACACCTTGCGGCAAACTTTCGGAATCTCCAAACTTTGATCCACCGTTTCCGGCAAAAAATGCACCGAGCCGACCGTGACGCTTTTTTGTTTGAGCACAGGAAGCTCCGCCAAAAATCCGGGGTTGATGGTATGAATGTGCGTAATATCGGCTGCCGCCTTTGCATTGACGGTGACATTGAGCTTAAAATCGGAGCTGTTCCCCTCGATACGATCCAAACGTCCGGTAACCAGATTGAGTTCTTCCTGATAAGCGGACAACACGCC
>CAMNVW010000069.1 GCA_946563605.1 uncultured Clostridia bacterium
GGGTTCGGGCTGCGTAAGCCCGAAACTTTGGGGGTCTGGGGGACGCATCCCCCAGATATAAGGGGGTAAGGGGGTCGCAACCCCCTTAAAAGATTTACCGGTTTGATGAAACCGAAACAGGGGCAGTGTGGGGACTAACCCCAGAAAGGGAGTTTGAGGGGGAACCTCACAAATTATAGTTTCAGTTCTGCTCCCTGATAAAGGGAATAAAGAATCTTTTCGTGTACCGGTTTTCCGGTGATATCCCCAATCATCTTCGCGTACAGCTGTATCTGCGCGCGGTACCGCTGCACCAGTATCTCAGGGTCGTGAACATGGTCGGTCTTAAAATCCACCAGAATCCATCCGCCGTTTTCTTCAAACAGCAGGTCCGCGATGCCCTGCACCGTAACGAGGTGCTGTCCGATATTCGGAATCACCTTGTCCAGCAGTTCCGCACCCAGCTGCGCCTGAAACGCAAACTCCTTGCGGACAAGCTTTGCCGCACCGATTCTTTTGTAAAGCGCCGACTGATAATACCGCTTGATCGCGCCCCTGTCAAGGCTCTGCGCCTCTTTTGCCGTCAAAAAGCGCTCGTTTACCAGTCGGGCGATTTCCCCTTCCAAGTCCTCGTTTGCGTGCCGGTGGTCGGCGCAGCTCATAAAGCTATGCAATGCCGTTCCCTTCTGTGCGCCGGTCAATGCGGCGTCTGAGCCGTCCTTCTTTAAAAAGGATGGTTCCTTGGAAAACGGTTTTTCTTCCGCGGTACCCTTGACCACCTGCGAAACCGACAGCTTGGTGACGATCTCGCTCGCGTCCTTATCGGGGTAATTGTCCACGCACAGCGCGGACAGCCGCTCCACCAATTCCTTTTGCGCCGCATGGGTAAACGACAGCTCTTCCCCTTCCTGCTGCTGCGGCTGTTGGGTCACCTTTGCAATCACCGGCACAAAGCTGCACACCGGAAACGCAATCACGTCCTCGGGCATACACCCCATATCCATGCAGAGCTTGGTGAAATCGGGGTGGTAAACCAGGCTCATCAAAATCCAGTCGGCGTAGTTGGACGCACTGCGCACAATATAGGAGGAAACCGTCCCTCGTGAGCTTAGCCCCGTTGTATAGGCGGACAGCTTTTTGTCCAGCTGGTTCTGTATCGAGGTGATGATGAGCTTCTCCTTGGCGCGGGTGAGTGCAACGTACAGAATCCGCATCTCCTCGGAGAGGGTCGACCGCATCAGTTCCAGCCGCAGCGCCTCCATCGGCACTGTGGAATACTGCTTGCGTGTGACAAAATCGCGCGCACAGCAGGCAAAGCCCAGCTGGGAATGAAGCAGCATATTGCTGCGCAGATCCTGCGTGTTAAACTTTTTCGAGGTGTCGCACAAAAATACCACCGGAAATTCCAGACCCTTGGAGTGGTGGATACTCATGATGCGCACCGCATTGGAACGGTCGGTCACCGAGCTTGCGCACGGCCAGTCCTCGCCGCGGTTCTGCATCTTATCCACAAACCGCAAAAAGCCGGATATTCCCTTTTGTCCGCCTGCCTCATATTCCTGCGCGTACTGTATCAGCAGCCGCAGATTCGCCTTCTTCACCTCGCCGTACTTCATCGCGAGCACCAGATCCCATAAGCCGGTCTTGTCGATCAGCTGCTGAATCAGCCGGTGCGCGGGGCTGGACGACGCAATCGTCCGCAGCTGTGTCAGCGAATCCAGAAACGCTCTGCATTTATGCTGGCAGGCTTGTTCCGGCTCGCTCAAATCTTCGCCGTCCGCAATCTGCTGGCAGTTGATGTACAGATGGCTGCCACGGTCCTTCATGCGGATGACCGCCATATCATCCGCCGAAAAGCCGTACACCGGCGACATCATTGCCGCCGTCAGGTGGATGTCGATGAGCGGATTATCCACCGCGCGCAGAATCGACAGCGCCGTCGACACCTCCACCGTTTCCAAAAATCCAACGCGGGAATCCATCCAGACCTCGATGCCAAGCCGGCTCAATTCGCCGCTGTAAATCTCCGCCTTATTTTTCATCGAACGCAGCAGGATACAGATATCCCTCGGCTGCACCGCGCGCAGCTGTCCGTTTTCGGTGACGGTAAAGCCCTCGTCGAGCATCTTCCGAATCTTCTGCGCCACATAGGAAGCCTCCGCAAGCTGGTCGGACAGCTCCTCATCATCGTTTTCAATCAGGTGGATTTCGGTCTGCGCATCCTCTTTCGGCGGATACGCTGCCGACGCGGTCAGCGCTTCTTTGTCATCGTAGTCAATTTCGCCCACCTCGCGGCTCATCACCGCCTGAAAGAGGAAGTTGATGCAGTCGGTCACCTGCGCGCGCGAACGGAAATTGTTGGAAAGGATGATCCTTGCCGGATAATGCTCGCCGTCATAGTCGTGGAAAAGATTGCGCTTTTCGATGAAGATTTCCGGCATCGCCTGACGAAAGCGGTAGATACTCTGCTTCACATCCCCCACCATAAAGAGGTTGTCCTGCCGCGACACGCTCCAAAAAATCATATCCTGCGTGGCGTTGGTGTCCTGATACTCGTCCACCAGCACACAGGCAAAGCTCTGTGAAAGCTCCTGCGCCAGCGGCGTTTTGCGCTGCTCGCCGTTTTCTTCCCTGACCAGCAGCTTCACCGCAAAATGTTCAAGGTCGGAAAAATCCAGCAGATTGCGCATCTTTTTCGCCTGCATCAGCCGCCTGTCATAGTCGAGCACCAGCGCAAACAGTGTCTCTATCCTTGGACGCAGAAAGCGGATGTCCTGCGAAAATCCTTCTTCATCCACGCTGAACAGCTTTTCGGCAAGCTCCTTCACAATCCCCTGTGCGGATTTTCGCAGACGCTGTACCAGTTCCTTTTTCCCGTCGTCCTGATAGCCGCGCAGCGCACCCAGCCGTCCGAATGAAACATTCGACAGCAGCTCACAGATTTCGTCCCATCTGCCGTAGAGCAGCTTTGCCGAAAGGTTCTGCAATATCGAAAGGTCGCTTTCAAACGCCGATTGGTACGCCTTTTCCATCGCTGCGTCACCGCAGATTTCCTCCAATGCGCGTTTGATTTGGGACTGCGCATAGCTGACAGCGTCGATTGCGTACTGCAAAATCACCTTGCCCCAGACCGTTTCCCCCACCGGAATGGTGTCGTCGTACATCAGCAGCTTCTGGTCGAGCCATTCGTGATAAAACGGATGGGAGCGCACAAAGCTGTACAAACGGTGCAGGGTGTCCACCAACCCTTTGTCATCGCGGCCAGACGAAACCAATTCGACCAAATCGGAAAACCTTCCGTCGTTGTCCTCATAATTTTGCTCGATGGTTTCCTGCGCGATGTCCTCTTCCAACAGCTTGATTTCGCTCTCGCTGCCCAGACGGAAATCCGCCGGAATATCCAACAGCTGAAAATTTGCCCGCACCAGATCCAGACAGAACGAATGAACGGTGCTGATGTGCGCCGCGGACAGCAGCGTGCGCTGGCGCAGCAGATAAGGGTCGGTCGGATTTTGGGCAATCAGCTCGGACAGGCGCGCCTGGATGCGCTGGCGCATTTCCTCGGCGGCGGCATTGGAAAAGGTCACCACCAGAATCTTGTTTGCGTCCACCGGATGTTCGCGGTCGGTGAGGATGTCGATGACCCTCTGCACCAATACCGCAGTTTTGCCGCTGCCTGCCGCCGCCGAAACCAGCACCGTGCCTCCCCTGCAGGAAATCGCCTGCTGCTGTGCGGTCGTCCACTTCATTTCCTTTGGTTTTACTGCCGCTAAGGTATCCGCATTTTTTTCCATCTTATCTTGCACCTTGGTCCCCTCCTTCCTTCTGAATCAAATCGAAGAACTGCTCGCGGTCAAGCTCTTTGAGCGTCTTTTTCTTATCGTCGGTCTGATGCTGGCAGATCGGCTTGTAGTCGCAGTATTTGCACGGCTCATACCCCAGTCCTGCCGCCGGTATGGCTTCGATACTGCCGTTTTGCAGGTTCTGCGCCATCTCGGTCAGGATGCGCTCGATATGCCGCTGGATCTGTCCCATCTGCTCTAAGCCTGCAAGGCTCGAGCGCGCGTCAAAGCTGCCGTCGCTTTTGGTCTTGACCGGAATGAACACCCCCGAAATTTTCTGTTCCATGCCCGCTACGCAGACGGGATCCTCCAAAACAAGACCGTTCATCTTGTATTTTTTCTGATGCTCCCGTTCGATTTCCTCGTCGGTGCTCTCCCTTGCGGCGGTGATGATATGATCCTTTGCCGGAAGATACAGCACCCCTGCCGGCAGACAGTCTGCAAGCTCCCCTTTGCCGTTTTTCCAGATGGAGAACAGGTAAATGAGCATCTGCAAATTCAGCCCGTAGTAGACATCGTCCAGCTTAAAGACCTTGCTGCCGGATTTATAATCGACTACGCGCACATACTTTCTGCCGTCCTTTTCCATCAAATCGACGCGGTCGACGATCCCCTCCACGCTGATCTGCGTGCTGTCGTCCAAGCGCAGCTCCAATGGCGCGACCTCACCGCCCTGCCTGATCGGCAGTTCAAAGCGCACCGGCTCAAATTCGCTCTGTGCAAATTCCTTCGCCAGCTGCCGCAGCAGCCTTGTCAGCGTGATGCTCAGCCGCTCGAACAGATAGTGAAAGCGTTTGCTCAGCGCTTCGCTGCGGCTGACACGCTGCTCCAAAAATTCCCTGAGCAGCGATTCCACCTCCTGCTGCATCTGTTCCCACGAGAGTTCCTGCAAGCCTTTGCCGCCGTGGGTGCGCACCATCCGTTCCATGACAAAATGGATGATGGTTCCCGACTGCATCGGGGAAATCTCCACCTTGCGCCGCGCCTGCAAGTTTAACCCTCCCGAGCAAAAATAAGCGAACGGACAGGTAAAATACCGCTCCACCCTCGACGGGGACAGGCGCATCCTGCTGCCGAAAAGCATACGGGAGATCTCCCGATTTTTCATGCGAAAGCCGCCCGAATGTACCATCGCCAGCACCTGCTCGAGCTGCGGCGCATACCGCGTGGTGCGAACATACTCCATCAGCGCCGCGGTAAAAGGCGTGTCGCTGCGGATATTGCGGCAAAGCGTTTCAAAGGCGGTCTGCTCGTTTGCGATGTAAAATTCCTCCGGCAGCTCGCCTGTGCTGTGTACACAGTTCGGGAACATCTTTGCAAGCGCCGCAACGATGCTCGAATCGGGCGTCGCTTCCCCTGTCAATTTGGCGGTGTGGCTTGTCACGATCAGCCTGTCGGACGCGCTGGTCAGCGCTGAGTAGACGTAATATTTTTCATAGCCGCTTAATTTGAGCACCGACGGATTGAGCTGGATACCGCTTTCAAGCAGGCGGTCGCGTTCTGTCTCCGAAAACAAGCCGTTCTCGGAAAGCTGCGGCGGAAATTCCCCCTGATTTGCGCCGATGACGATGGTCACCTTCGGCTGGTTCGGACGCATACGGTCCGCGCTGCCGATGGAAACCTGGTCGAGCGTGTTTGGAATCGAACCGATGTCGCTGGACAGCGCTGCAAGCGAAAACAGCTCATGCAGCTGCTTTAAGGGCAGGCTGATCTCCTCGAGCACATGGCAGAACACATCGAGCAGGTCCATCAAAATGTCCCACGCGCCCTGATTGAGCCGCAGGCTGCGCTGTTGTTCCTCGGTGGTGCAGAGGCTGTCCGCGCTTTCCTCCAAACGCTGCTTTGCGCCGACTTCCAGCAGAAAATCATAGATTGCCTGTGCAAACTCCCTGCCGGTGCAGTTTTGCAGTTTGTCCCCCAGACTTTTCAGCGGCTGGGTGATGGCAAGGGCAGTCTCATGAATCTCTTCGAGCGTTTCCCTGTCCTTGTCGGTGAAGCTCTCCACCATACCGCGCGGATTATTTTCAAAGCCCTGCTGTTCCAGCCACATCCTGTGGTCGACGCCCCACAAAAAGCAGTAATTTTCCAGTTGGGCGATTTTGGTTTGCGCAAGCCCCATCAGCGGATTCTTGCCCAGCGAGAGCATATGCTGGGTGTCAAAGTTGGATTCCAGCGCGTCCAGCGCCGAGAACAGCAGCGAAAACACCGGAATCGACTGCACATCCTCGCGCATATCCAGAAAAAACGGAATGTGATATTTGGGGAAAATATCCTCAATGGCGGTGAGATAGCTGTCGGCATTGCGCGCGATCACCGCAATCTGGCTGTAGCGCAGGTTCTCCTGACGCACCAGCTTCACAATCTGCGCCGCAAGATAGCGCACCTCCTCGTAAGGATTCGGCGCGTGCATCACCGATACGGCGTGATTCTCCCCCTCAAATTCCGTCTGATAAACGCTTGGCAGCCACCGCTCCAAAAAGCGCAGCTCCTCATTTTGGAAGCGGTACTGGTTTTGCAGGATCAGCGGCGTTTTCACCTCAACGCCCATCTCTTTTGCGTCGCGGATCAGCTGCAATACCGTTTCGCGCGCTGTGTCAAAGGTGCCGTCGCCAATCGGCGCCGACTGCTGTTCCGGCGTGTTCTGGCTGCCGATACCGTCCGCCGGCATGGACAAGTACAAATCCTGACACTCGGACAGCATCAGGCGCATCAGCTTTTTTTCGCCCGCCATAAAGGTCATGAACGAATCGATGAAGATGGTGCAGCCTTTAAAATATCCGCGTCCTTCCAGCAAAGAGCAGCACTTCATGATGCTGTCCTTTTCGTCCTGAAAACGGTTGGACAGCAGCGCCTGATAATATTCATAAATGAGCGACATCTCTTTGGTTTTCTGCGCCAGCTGCAAAAGACCGGTATTTTCAGAAAAATCATGCAGCCGTTTGTGGTCGATGCCCGCGTTTTTAAACTCGTCCACCTGCCGCAGCATCGTCCCAATAAAGGAGGCGCTTTTTGCCTGGCGGGAGTACAGCTCCAGCTGGTCCTTGACCTGTCCGAGTGCAAGGCTCATCAAAATCTGCCGTGCCGCGTCGGTCACATATTCCCCAGCCGCGCCGCCGCACTCGCTGAAAACGCGGTGACACAGCCGCGTAAAGCTGTAAACCTCCACCTGCATCGCAAGGCTGCCGCCCAAACGTCCGAACACCTCTTTTTCCATTTCAAAGGAAAACTGCTCCGGCACAATCAGCAGCACCCTGCCGCCTTCTTCAGCGGTCTGTTTTATTTTATCGAGCACCCATGCGGTCTTTCCGCTTCCGGCGCGACCTAAAATCGGTATCAGCATCGCCGCTTCCTCCCTGTCGGTTTTGATTTCTTTATTGTACCACAGAAAGGACAACCGGAGCAACGGAAATTTTCGCTTCAAGAAGCTAGGAAGTTTTTTGTGGGATTCCCCCACACCCCTAGCCTCTGTTTCGGTTTCAGGAAACCGGAAAGATTATCTGGGGGTTGCAAGTCACGCTTACAGTTTCGTTTTGCAACAGGCTTTGTGTTGCGTGACCTTGAGAATGGAACTGCGTTCCATTCTCCCTAGCTTCTACAAACTTGTTTCGGGCTTACGCAGCCCACGCCTGCGGTTCCTTTTGCACGACAAACAGTTGTTACCACACAACTGTTTGTCGTGTGGT
>CAMNVW010000070.1 GCA_946563605.1 uncultured Clostridia bacterium
GATAGAAAGCAGCTCACCGCGTTCGTGAAGTTCCTGCACATAGGCGCGTTCTTCCTCATCGCTGCGGCTGTAAGCCTCTGTTTCGGTATGCACAAAGCAGGAAACAGGCGTATGTCCGACGATGATCTGGCAGTCGGGCATTTCCCGAACAGGATTTTTATACGGGCGGAACCAGACCTCGTCATAGACGGTGTCGGCAGGCAGTCCATGTACCAGATAAAACTTTTTGCCGTTGATGACCGGTTCAAAATGGGTCGGCAGGCTGCGCAGAAATGCCAGCGTTTCCTCTTTTTCCGGCTCGGTAAGTTTGTGGAATCCCTCCAGCGTTGGCGCGTTTCCGTTGCGGTTCCAGTGCTGGATATGCTTTTCCGGCGCGTTCGGCGCAAAGTAGCGCAGACACATAAATTCGTGGTTGCCCAGCAGCATCTTCATGTTGGGGGTCTTCATGATTTCTCGTAAAAGAGAAACGCCGTCGGGACCTCGGTCCACAACATCTCCAAGAATATATAAGGTGTCATTGTCGGAAAAATGAATTTTTTGAAGCATAGCATGGAAACGGTCGGCTTCGCCGTGAATATCCGACACAACATAGTGTGACATGGGTGGATGCTCCTTTTATGATAGATTGATAAAACAAATTATAAATTCTTAATAAAATAATACTGATTGTATTCTCCAAAGCAGGGCTCAATCACGGTTTGAATGGTGTAATCATGCTTGAGGTAAAAGTCCGGCGCTTGGAAACTGTAAGTGTTGAGGAGAATCCGCCGCAGTCCATTTTTTCGTGCCAGCGTTTCAACATGACCGAGTAATCGGGAGCCAAACCCCTCGTGGCGGTAACGCTCGTCCACAAAGAGAAACTCCACCTCGAGGGTGTCCATCGTGCTGGCGGCAACAATGCCGGCAATGATTTCACCATCCCTCTCGATATGAAAGTTGTAGTCACGAAAATCGCGCATAAATTGCCGGTTGTAGCGGCGCAGTTTTTGGTGGATCAAATCGTTCACCTGTTCGCCGCTGGAAAGAATGGTTTCTGACATTGGCGATTCTCCTTTTTAATGTGAGATACGAGCAGAAATCTCGCTGACAACGGATTGCGCGACCTCTTCTTTGCTCATCAGCGGAAGTTCCTTCACATCATCGGCGGTAATCATGGTGACAACATTGGTATCAACACCAAAACCGGCGCCTGCAACCTTGAGATTGTTTGCAACGATCATATCGGCATTTTTCTTGGCGAGCTTCTTTCTGGAATTTTCCAGCATATGCTCGGTCTCCATCGAAAATCCACACAAAAACTGACCGTCCGGTTTGTGATCGCCCAGATATTTCAAAATATCCTGCGTGCGCTCGAATTCGATGGAAAAATCGCCGTCTGATTTTTTCATCTTTTCATCGGCAACGGTTCTTGGACGATAGTCCGCAACCGCCGCCGCTTTGATAATAATATCCATCTGCGGCGCAAGCGAAGTGACTGCATCGAACATCTGCTGTGCAGTTTCGATGGGGATGACCTTGACAAACGGCCACGGTTCCAGAGAAGTTTTGCCGGTGACAAGGGTGACGTCCGCACCGCGAAGGGAACATTCACGTGCAAGTGCATAACCCATTTTGCCGCTGGAACGGTTGGTGAAGACGCGCACAGGGTCAACTGGTTCGCAGGTAGGTCCCGCGGTGACAAGCACTTTTTTGCCGCTCAAATCCTTTTCACGCAGGATTTCCTGTAAAATGTGGTTGTACAGCAGTTCCTCCTTCGGCAGTTTGCCGGCGCCGACATCCTTGCAGGCGAGCATCCCCACCGCAGGCTCAATGATGCCGAAGCCGTAGCGGCGCAGCGTGTCGAGGTTGTCCTGGGTGATAGGGTTCATGAACATATTGGTGTTCATCGCCGGAGCGACTAATTTTTTGCATGGGCAGGCAAGCACTGTGGTGGAAAGCATATCATCTGCGATGCCGTGCGCCATCTTGGCGATGATGTTTGCGGAGGCAGGTGCGACCAGTACAACATCCGCGCGCTTTGCGAGCGCAACGTGCTCGACGTTGTACTGAAAATTGCGGTCGAAGGTGTCCACCATGCAGAGTGTGTTGCACAGTGTTTCAAAGGTCAGCGGCGTGATGAACTGGGTTGCGTTTTGGGTCATAATGACCTGGACATCGCAGTGCTGTTTTGAGAGCATGCTTGCAACATTTGCCATCTTGTATGCGGCAATCGAACCGGTGATGCCCAGTACGACTGTTTTTCCTTTTAACATAGTTTCAGTCTCCTTCCAAACCGGAAAGCTCCGGCACAAAATCCCCATAAGGATAGGTTTAAATCGGGTTTAGTATAGCAGAATCTTAGCAGTTATTCAAGCGTCAAAAAACAGCCTTTCTTATTGATTTTACAAGAATCATGTCAATTGACAGGCAGTAGAAAAAATGATACAATATTTGAAAAGTTGGAGTTGCTATGAAAGATGCTGAAAGCTGTTAGGTAGATGAACCGATGAAACGAAAAGGGAAAAACAAACCTTGAGGAGAATGAATGTGAAAGAATATCGAATAGGAGAAATTCTCAAAAACCGAAGGATTGAGTTGGGATTAACCCAGGAAGAAGTCTCTGCTGGGATTTATGAGCCTCCGACGATGTCCCGAATTGAAATATGTAAATAAATATAATATATTGCAGAATATGACCGATGTAGATGTGTCCTTAGGGGACTTTTTGTGATAGGAGGATTTGTATGAAAAAACATATCAAGTTGTTTGCCTTTTTGCTTAGTTTTTGTATCCTGCTTACCTCCTGCACTTCGGCAGGCGATGGAAAATCGGCGGATTCGGGATATTCGCAGGAAGTCCAAAACCTCGAAAAACTCTGCAAGGTGTGGGGCTACACAAAGTATAATCATCCGGTTTTCCTGTTCGGGGAAAAGGACTGGGACGAAGAATTATTAAACCTCATTCCTGTCATCTCCAAAGCCAAGGAAAAGGAAGTCAACGATATCCTGCACGAGTGGTTTGTGGGTTTGGGGGAAATTGACTACGGTACCAGCAGCCGCAACTCAAAACCGTTGGAAAGTGAGTCGGTGGTACAGGCGGATACAAGCTGGATTTCGGATGAGACCTATTTGGGAGAAGAACTGTCGGCAGATTTGCAGCAGTTGGGTCCGATTCCCAGCATCAAGCGGAACAAAGCGCCGGTAAAATTCGATACAATGTCGGGTGCGCCTGTTTTTCAAAATGAAAAAACAAACCCCAACTGTTTCTATCAAAAGGAAGAAGAACGGCTGCTGGGGCTGTTCCGCGTCTGGAACGCGATTGAATACTATTTTCCATACCTCGATATTATGGATGAAAGTTGGAATGACCTGCTGACGGAATTTATTCCGAAGATTCTGCAAGCAAACGATAAGCAAAGCTTTGAGATGACGATTTGTGAGATGACAGCGCATCTGCACGATGGACACACTGCACTTGTAGCACAGCAAACCTTACACGATGTCTTTGGCGAATATTTGGCTCCGGTCAATTTGATGAGAACCAAAGAAGGACAGTGGGTCATCAGTGATTTGTTTTGGGATTGTCCATTGCAGGTAGGCGACGTTATTCTGAAGCTGAACGGAACGGATATCAAAGAGGTAGAGGAAAGTCGAAAGAAATACATCTCGGTGCCGAATGATGAGAAACTCTACAATGGATTGTGTTTATATCTGCTCAAATCGCAGAACGAAGAGATGGAGATCACTGTCCTGCGCAGCGGAAAGGAAGAAACATGCACTGTAAAAGGAACGACACAATACCAATACATAATGAAACAGCCAGAAACTTCCCACGAAATTTTGGACGGCAATATTGGACTGATCAATCCGGGTGCCTTGCCGCAGGGAGATACACAGACAGTGATTGGACAGGTGATGGACGATCTGCGGGATACCAATGGACTGATCGTTGATCTTAGACAGTATCCATCAGATACAAGTATGTATGCGTTCCTATCAATGTACTTTCAGAGAAGTGGAACGATATTTGCTGTCGGAACACTTCCGTCTCAATCTGTTCCGGGCACTTTCCTGAAGCAAAATATAGTATCTTGGGGAGCAAGTGCAGGTGTAATTTATTATGAGAATCCAGTAGTCGTCCTAATCAATGAGGAAAGTATCAGCAACTCAGAATGGAGCGCGATGGATCTGCGTACCGGAGATAATGTGGTTGTGCTGGGAAGCAACTCAATCGGAGCAGATGGAAATATTACGGTACTGCCGCTTCCGCATGGCAATCAGCTTCGTTTCAGCGCTCTTGGCATCTACACCCCCGAAATGGGTCAGACCCAGCGTGTCGGTCTTACCCCCGACATCGAAGTTTATCCAACCATCGAGGGTATCAAAGAAGGTCGCGACGAGCTGATGGAAGCGGCGGTCGCGTATCTGACAGAAACGAAAGCCAAACAATAAAACGGACAAAACAAACGGGCAGATTTTCTGCCCGTTTGTTCTTATGTTGAAAAGCTGAATTTTTCCAAGACCCTTGAAATTCGGGAATGAATCCGATATAATGGTGCTTGTTAAAAATATTTGCGCTGTATCTCTCGGGTTTTTCTCAGGAAAAATCCAAGGGGAGAACAGCAGTGAAAGGAAGAATTGAATATGAATCAGGCAAGCAAGAAGACACAGGACATGGTAAAACTGGCACTGTTTGCAGGAATTGTTGTGGTGTTGGCAATGACCCCTCTGGGCTATCTCCCGTTGGGTATCATCCGACCGACTACTGTCCACATCCCTGTTATCCTGGGCTCGATTTTACTGGGTTGGAAGTCCGGCGCAGTTTTGGGAGGGGTCTTTGGACTCACAAGTTTCGTTATCAACACCCTGACGCCGACAGTAACGTCCTTTGTTTTCAGTCCGTTTTATTCCCTTGGAGACGTACACGGCAACTTCTGGAGCTTGTTCATCTGCTTTGTACCGCGTATTCTGACCGGTGTGGTTCCCTATTTTGTTTATAAGGGACTGAAAAAGGTGATTCACAACGATGTGGCATCCCTTGGCGTAGCAGGCTTTTTAGGCTCCATGACCAATACGCTGCTGGTCATGAATTTTATCTACGTGTTCTTTGCGGATAACTGGGGCAATGCAAAAGGCGTTGCACCGGATTTAGTCTACAAAACGATTTTGGGCATCATCGCGACAAGCGGTATCCCAGAGGCGATTACTGCCGCAGTCATTACCGTCGTGGTGGGCAAGGTTCTGCTGAAGTTTATGAAACAGCAGGGTTATACAACAGCACAAACAACAATAGATTGATCAAACGGAGAAACGGAGAGTCTGGAATGATTTTAGCGATTGATATTGGAAACAGCAATATTGTTATCGGCGGATTCGAGGATCATGAAATCAAATTTACCGCAAGAGTAGCCACCGATGTTGGAAGAACAGAGGAACAGTACGCAGTGGAGATTTTCCAAATCCTGAATCTGTACGGCTATCAGACAAAACAAATAGACGGCTCGATTATTTCGTCGGTTGTTCCGCCGCTGACAACAGTAATGAAAACAGCGCTCCATACCATCCTCGGCAAAAGACCCCTGGTGGTAGGTCCGGGTTTAAAAACAGGGCTCAACATCAAACTGGATAACCCGGCTTCTCTGGGTGCAGATCGTGTGGCGGACAGTGTAGCGGCTATCAGCGAATATCCGCTGCCGCTGATGGTGATTGATATGGGCACGGCGACCACCATGTCGGTGATTAACGAAAAAGAAGAATTTATCGGCGGAACGATTATGCCGGGACTTCAGCTTTCGCTGGCGGCGCTTTCGAGCAAGGCATCCCTGCTGCCGCACATCGACCTGATCCCACCGAAAAATGTGATCGGACGCAACACCATCGACGCGATGGACAGCGGCATGATTTACGGTGCGGCTTCGATGATCGACGGCATGATCGAACGCTTTCAGGAAGAGCTTGGCACACAGCTTACCGTGATTGCAACGGGGGGCTTGTCCAAAAAGGTCATCCCGTACTGCAAACATAAAGTCATTCATGACGGAGATCTTCTGCTCAAAGGTTTGCGCACGCTGTATTATAAAAACGCAAAATAATTTTTTGAAAAACAGAGTCGGTGTCGCCGGTTCTGTTTTTATTTACAGGGATAAAAAAGAATGATATAATGACGTTGACACAGTTTTGAAACAAAGACTGCAACCAAAAGGAGGAGAAGAAATTGAAAAAAAGGATCTTTTCACTTTTAACGGCGGCGATGGTGCTGTGCGTGGCGCTGTCAGGATGCGGAATGAACAAGGAAAAAGCCATTGAACAGCTGGAAAGCGCATTAAAGGAAAATGCGTCGATGGACAGCGGCAATATGACCGCAGAGGTAGAGGCGCAGGTACAGCTTGGAAGCGACAGCATCGACATGAACCTTGCGGTAGAGGGTGCATTTAAGGATCAGATGCAGACCATGGCGCTGAAGGTAAGCGGCGACATGATGGGAATGCCGCTGGACAGTCAGCTCTATCAGACGGAAGGTTTCAGCTATACGCTGGACCCCGAAAGCGGAAAATATCTCAAACAGGAATCGGCTATGAGCGCAGAGCAGTATCAGAATTTGATGACGCTCAGCCAGACGGAAATGGTGGAGATGTATCTTGATGCTGCAAAGGTAGCGGAGGATTTTGCCTTCACCGAAGAAGAAAAAGCTCTGCGGATCAATTTTACAATGCCCACCGAACAGTTGGAGCAGATGCAGCAGATGATCAGCACAACCATGCTGGACGAGATGCTTCCAATGATGGAGCAGCAGCTTCGTTCCAGCGTTGAGGAACAGCTTGATGCGCTGTTGGGCTCGATGGAGCTTGACCAGGAGCAGCTCGACGCACTGATCGACGAACAGATTCAAGCGCTCATCGAAATGGAAAAGCAGCTGTTTACCTCGCTTCAAATCACAAAGCTGCACTGTGATATGCTCATTGAGGATGGAGCTATCAACGAACAGACTTTGGAAATGGGGCTTGAGTTTGCACTCAAAGACCTGGTTGAGGCGTTGGGAATGACAGATGCGGCAAATGTTCCCGAAACGTGCGCGCTGAATATGAATATCCACAGTCTGGTTCAAAACCGCAACGAAGATATTCAGATTGAAATTCCGGAATTTACCGCAGAAAATCTGCTGGCAGCGTAAATATATACAAAGATGACCGGCTTTTTCAAAAGCCGGTCAAAATTTTTGCAGAAAAGAAAGGAAAGAATGGATGCGTACACTGCAATATACCATCGGAAAAGAACACGAGGGCATGACCGTAGAACAATATCTAAAAAAAGTACATGGCTATTCCAGCCGCACCATCATCAAGCTAAAACACTATGAGAGGGGAATGTATCTCAATGGCGCGCACACCCGCACCATCGATTTACTGAAAGAGGGAGATTTGCTGGAAATCACCTTTCTCGATGCCCAAGAGCATGGAGTGGAACATTTCATCCGCTCCAACCGCGAGGTGGAAATCGCCTACGAGGACAATGACCTTGTGGTGTT
>CAMNVW010000071.1 GCA_946563605.1 uncultured Clostridia bacterium
GGGGTGTGGGTTTCTTGTGGATAAATACAAAAAACACGAAACAGTATCTTTTGATTAAAACAATCGACGGCGAACCAACTTACATGGGTTCACGGTCGATTTCTTTTTGCGAATGCCTGCACAAGCTTTACGAGACTGCTTTCGTTTCCCCTGGATTCTCCCTTTTATCATCATTTTTTCATCCCATATTTATCACTTTACACACCGTTTCCCTTGTTAAAATATCCTATCTTTTCTTAAATTTTTATACATTTATACAATCTCGTCGAATTTTGTCGAATTTCACTACTGAATCTGCTATAATAAAAGAAAACTGGAAAAGAGGCTATATTTTGAAATTCAGGTTCCAAACCTTACTCGTTTTCTTTCTCTGCACTGCGCTCTCCCTGTCAGTGTGCGCAGATACCTTTACCGACCAGTGCTCCTCCGATCTGTCCACGCCCTCGCGCGAAACTTACAACTTCAGCTTGTTCAGCTCCTATCTGGAGGACTTGCAGATTCCGGAAATAGTTGACAAAACCGCTTTGGGAATCAGTGATTTATCATCGGTCGGTGAAATCATCTACTCTGTCAAAAATCCCGAGGAAGTGACCGTCTCGACCTACCGCCTGCTTGCTTCCTACGCCGTAAAGCGCGCCGACGGCACTCTGTCATACGGCACTGCCCTGCCGAATGAAAATTATGAACTGCTGCCTCTTTGGCTCGACGAAAGCACCGACGATGTTTACTGCCTCGACAACGGCGTCTACTATCTTCTGCGCTACCAGGAAGATATCGGATATGATTTTTCTTCTGATGCTGAACAGCCGGAGCATGAACTGGTACCTTACGGTTTGACCATTATGCAATCCTTTGATGGGGCGACCTTTCATCCTGTCGAAAGCGAATTGATTTACACCACGCGGTTCGTCAGCAGTTCCTCCCCTGAGCTGTTCCATGAAATCTATCATGCGCCGCTTTCTTCCGACTGCCGGTATTTAAAAATCCGGCTGAAACAATTTTCCAAAATCAAAAGTGTGGACCTCGCTGGACAGGAGGGAACATTGGAACTTTCCTCCAGCTACTTCCCTGCGATGATCAACAAGATTGAATATATCACCGCCTCAAAGCCGCTCAATCCAGACGGCGGCGCTGAGTTACCCTTGGAGGATGAGGAACAAACTGTTTACGGAGATCCATCCAAGTATGAAAAGGGGAATAATTCTTCTGTCACTCAAAAATCCTCCAGTTCATCCTCCTCTTCTTCATCCGCAAAATCCACAAGCAGCAATGGAGATTCCACCAATACCACTTCCACCACTTCTTCGGTAGAACACACCACCTCAACCACCACAAGTGATTCCAACAACACTTCCTCCACCAATAATTACACCACAAACAACTATTATTTTTACTTTTCCGAGAACGCCAGGGAAATTTTGCAGCAGATTGCTGAAGAAGGTCAGCTGCCAGCAGAATTATCTGAATCAGTGCAAGCTGATTCAGACCGTGTCAGTGCTGACACGCAAACTACGGTTGTCTTTAACGATTCTATCTCGGTCGGAGCTTCCGCCGAAAACATGAGTACGACCTCCACAACCGATTCGACAGAGGACAAACGCCTTTTTTATCTGACCCTTACTGGCATCTGCGCCATCATTACGCTGCAAATCATCAATATTTTGAAACCATCACGTCACAAAAATAATACCCATGACGATGATTCCGACGACTTTGACATGGAAGAATAAACAAAAGTCCCGAAGAGTTTTTCTTCGGGATTTTTGTTGAGAAAGTCAAATCTATTTCTCACACAGGTTTTTCAACTGCTCCTGGTGAGATATGTGAATAACAATTTTATTTGCAGCGGGTGACAGCTGCACTCTGTTTTACTCTGTGTAATACTGCGCTTGTGCCTGCCACAACTCATAGTATTTTCCGTTTTCATCCGCTACAAGGCTCTCATGGGTGCCCTGCTGGATAACGGCGCCTTCGTTGAATACGGCGATCTCATCGCAGAATTTACAGCTGGACAGGCGATGACTGATGTAGATGGCGGTTTTATCGCCGGCAATTTCGTTGAACTTGCTGTAAATTTCGGCTTCGGCAATCGGGTCGAGCGCCGCGGTTGGCTCGTCAAGGATAATAAACGGCGCATCCTTGTAAAGCGCTCTGGCAATCGCAATCTTCTGCGCCTCACCGCCCGAAACGTCAACGCCGCCCTTGTTGTAATCCTTGTAAAGATAGGTTTCCGTTCCATCCTTCATTCTGACAAGCCTATCCATGAAGCCCGCCTTATCAAGGCAATCGACAACGCGTTCCTTGTCATAATCGACCTTCGACGCCACGTTCTCTCCCAGCTTCAGCGCGAAGAGCTTGAAGTCTTGGAATACAACCGAAAAGATGTTCATGTATTCTGCATAGTTGTATTTGCGGATGTCAATGCCGTTGAGCAGAATCTCGCCCTCGGTCGGGTCATACAGACGGCACAGCAGTTTGATAAAGGTCGTTTTGCCGCTGCCGTTCATGCCGACTACGGCAAGGCGCTTGCCAATCTCAAATTTCATATTGACGTTGCGCAGAGAATAGTTTTCGCTGCCCGGGTATTTGAACGAAACATTGCGGAACTCCACATAATATTTGCGGTCGCTGCGTTTTTCAACGGTCAGGCTGCCCTGGTACATATTGTTTGGAATATCCAAAAATTCATAGACCACTTCCAAAAAGGAGGCGTTGTTGCGCATCTTACCTAACGTAGCCACAAAATCGGACATACCGCCTGATACCTTTGTGATGGACGCAACGTACTGTGTCACCGAACCCAGTCCAAACGCCCCTGCCAGTGCTTTCAGACAGACAAACGCATAGGCAACACCTGTGAAGGCAACCGACACAGCAGCGGATGCTGCATTTAACAGTCCTCTTGGACCCCAGCTCAAATGGGCAAACACACCACTGGAACCAAAAATTCCATCTTTATACTCAAAATATTGGTGTCCAATTTTTTCCTGATGGTACATTCTCACATCGGTTGCCAGTTCTCTGTCATCGCCTATAGAAGTGAAGAAGTTAAACAGGCGGTTTCCTAAATTGTTATCTCCTGCAAATTTTGCCCAGTAACTGCCTGCTTTGTTGCTCAGAACAGGCGCGATAAAGGTAATCGCCAGCATAACAGCAATGATCAAAAGAACTGCCAACGGATGATTCAAATAAGCAAAAGAACTGCCGTCCGGCACTTGGCTGACAAACAGGGAAACTGTCAGCGAGATACCGCCGAGGATGGTCAGCACGGAGGAACACAGATTTTCATAGTGTCCCAACACAGCTATCAAGCCCCAACCGCCGCCGTTTTGGTTCTGGCGGATGGTGGACAGCAATTCCGCTGTGGACAGCTGATCCAAATCGGAGAAGTCCATGTCGAGCATCTTTTCCGATAGAATATGCAGCATACTGCGCCATTGACCTGCGTTGTAGGTTTCTTTCCATTTATTGAGCAATGCAGAACCCAGTGCCAGTAGCGCCGCAGTCCCCAGCGTCAGCAGGACTAAAAAGCGCAAACGCTGTACATCCCGATTTCCGGCAAGCTCGTTAATAACAAGTGCGGAGAGGTAGATGCCGACGTAGGGGGTCAGTGCCTCCCAAACAACGCTTGTTAAACGCGAGATCACCATCTGTGGATAGTGCTGATAGATGATCCGAAAAGCGCGGTTGTTCATCTGCATGGTTTCTTTCCATGATTTGAGGTTATTCTTTTTCATCTTCATCCTCCCCTTCCTTGTAGTATTTGCTCTGAATTTCATAAAGCTCAGCGTACTTACCGCCCTTCGCTAACAGTTCTTCGTGGGTTCCTTCCTCCCCGATGCCGCCGTTATCCACCATAATGATGCGGTCGCAGAAGCGGGTGGACGCCAGACGATGAGAAATGTAAACCGAGGATTTGTGGCTGGTCATCTCATTATATTTCTGATACATTTCCGATTCCGCAATCGGGTCAAGCGCAGCGGTCGGCTCGTCAAGCACCACAAACGGCGCGTCCTTGTAAAGCGCGCGGGCAAGCATCAGCCGCTGTGTTTCACCGCCGGAAAGCAATATCGCGTCCTCATAAACGGTGCGATTTAACAGTGTTTCATATCCATGCGGCAGAGATTCAATCTTTTTGCGCAGACCGGCTTTTTCCACACAGTCCTTGACGCGCTCCATGTCGATGTTCTCGTCATCCTGCGCTACATTCATGGCAACCGTTCCAGCCAAAAGTGAAAATTGCTGGAACACCGCCGAGAACATGGTGTAATAATCCACGCGGTTATATTTTCTGATGTCCTTTCCATCCAGAAGCACACGTCCCTCGGTCGGGTCAAGAAATCCGCACATCAATTTAATCAGTGTTGTTTTGCCGGCGCCATTCAGTCCCACCACAGCCAGCTTTTCGCCCGGGTACAGGGTAAGATTGATGTTGGTCAAGGTATCCTTCTCCGCCCCTGGGTAGCGGAACGATACGTTTTCCAGCTTGAGTTCATACATCCGGTCAGCCTGCGCATGAAGGGGTTCGCCGCCTGTTAAACAAAACGGTTCGTCATATTCCAGATATTCGCGGAGAGTCGAAATATTCAACGACTGCTTGTAAAGGGTGTTCAATCCGCCCAGGATTCCTGTTACCCATGCGCTGAACCCGCCGACTGTGCTGAAGAACAGCAAAAACTGCGCGACGCTCATGCCGTCGTTTAAGACCATAGAGATGAGGTAGGCGTATGCAATTCCGTTGCGCAAAAAGGCAAAGACGAGGTCGGCGATTCTTCCCCAAATGTACACGCTTTCTGCTTTTGCATGAAAGGCGATGTAAGCCTCCTTAGCCTTCTGATAGAGTTCCTGAAACCATGGTCGCAGACCGAAGAGGCGGATATCCTTTGCCGCAGTTGTATCATTGCTTACACGGTCATCGATATACCACATATGCCTGATGTATTCCGCCTCTTCCTCGCGGTGGCGATAGCCGTAGCCATTCAGATGATTGGTGATGAAGTAGCTGATCAAAGATGTGATAAGCACGACCGCCAAAAGCAGCGGCTGCACGCTGGACAGCAGCAGAACATAAAAGATAAATCCAATGATATTGGTTGCAAGATCTGTGAGCGTTGTCCAGATGGCTTCGCCTGCTTCACTGTTGGAAGAAACTGCTTCGCCAGCTTTTTCTTCCACTTTTTTAAACTGGTCATCAAACAAATTTGGGTAGGAGGTCGTTGAAGTTTTTTCTCTGAGTTTCGCCATAAGTCCTACTCGGACAGCAACCCTGCCGAATAAGGTATTGGTTTTGGCATAGTTGGAAAGAGCCGCCACCAGCATCAGTGCGCCGGTGAAAAACAAAATCGTAGCGATCAGTTCACCCACCGGTGCGCGCCGTTCCACCACCGCCAGAATGGTCGGCGAAACATAGAGGTTGATCAGGTTTAAGCCCACTGCTGTCAGCGCAACCAGCGCGCTCAACGCCAGCACCTTTTTCTCTCCCGATGTCCAGGCTGTTTTCGCCATGAACCATGCGTTTTGTGCCATATTATATTTCGGCTTGGGAGCTTTTTCTTTTTTTAATTTTTCTTGCGTCACAAAGAACACATCCTTTCTGTCTACATCATAGCACAAAAATCGCCCCCAGATTATTCTGGGGACGAATCGTCATTTCTGGGGGATGAATTGCAGCTTCTCATTCCTGCGGCGGAAGCAGTATTTCTGTTGTAAACGCTCCGTCCTCGCTGTTGCGGCTGATATAGCCGTCCAGCCGTTCCACAATCGCGTCGATGCGCACCAAACCGAAGCCATGTCCTTCGCCCTTGGTGGTGCGGAAGCGTTTGCCTACCTTTGTCAACTTCTTCCCTGCCGTAAAATTGGTGAAGGAGATGTACAGCTGCGTATTTTTCATATCCATATACACCCGAATGAGCCGCTGTTCTTCCGGCAGCTTCATGCTGGCTTCGATTGCATTGTCGAACAGGTTGCCGATGATGCAGCACAGGTCGATCTCCGGCAGTTTCAGCTTGAGCGAAATATTGGCGTCTGCAACCACCTGAATATGCTTTGTTTTCGCCAGCGATATTTTGGAGTTAAGAATCGCGTCGGTCATCGGATTTCCGGTTTTGATGACCGTATCCACCTTGGTCAAATCATCGTCCAGCAAATCGAGATACCGCTTGATTGCTTCCCAATCCTGCGCCGCCGCATACGCCTTCATCGTCTGGATGTGGTTGCGGTAATCGTGCCGCCATCCGCGCATCTGGCGGTACATATTGTCCACCTCGCGGTAATGTGTTTCGATCAGCTCATGCTGATAAGAAGCGATCTGCTTATCTATCCTCTTTGCAAAAAATCCCATCTGCTTCACCTCATGTTGATAATTGCGCGGTTGATGCCATCGTATGCTCCCCGTGGCAGAGGAATGGACACGCCGTCGTTCAGCTTGATTTCCGTTTTTGTGACGCGGCTGATCTGGGTCAGGTTGACGACTACCGAACGGCTCGCACGGTAAAAGCGGTCATCCAGTTCCTTTTCCAGCTCGCTCAAGGTCATTTTTACCGTAAAGTCATCGGACGCATGGATCGTCACATAGTTTCCGAATACATCCGCATAGCGAATCTGATAGATGGGGATGCGCACCATTTCGCTGCCGACTTCAAAATTCAAAATTTTCTCGTTCTTCGACAGCTTTTCCGCCGCCCTGTCCAGAACAGAGCATAATTTTTCCTGCTTCACCGGCTTCATCAAATAATGAAGCGCCGCTACCTCGTACCCCTCGGATATGTAATCGGAATACCCCGTGATAAAAATAATCTGAACCGTGTCGTTGTCCCTGCGCAGTTTTTTTGCCATCGTTACGCCGTCCATATTGCCCATTTCAATATCAAGCAGCAGGATATCATAGTCATTTTTCTCGGCATAGTGAAACAGAAAATCCTCCGCAGAGGAAAACAAAGCCGCCTGCACCGTATGCCCCGCATCCTCTGCCCATTTCGTTACAAAATCAAAGACATATTGTCTGTCCGCGTCTGAATCGTCGCAAATTGCTATTTTATAATTCATGCTCTCATCATCCTTTTACACCATCGTTTGTATGAGTTCTTGCTCCAAGACGTCCGCAAAGCGCTGTATCGGCTCTGCAAGCGTTTGGGCATAATCGAAAATCTGTTTATCTTCTTTGTAATCAAGCGGTTTTCTGCGAACCTTCAAGGCGATTTTGAGGACATCGGAATCGGGGCAAATGTTATTTTCCAATGCCCATTCTGCCGCCTGCGTCTTTGCAATAATCTTACCCGTGCGAAGCGTATAAATACACCGCGCTATATCCAGCATCCAACCGAAGGAATAAAAGCTGCGTCCTGTTTCCTGTGCGTACTTTCTTATCGTTTCATAATGATGCTTTACATCGGCACAAAGCTTCGCAAAAGCAGGAGATTGCAGCTGCGTCCGAACATCCCTTCCCCAAAGCAGAACACCTCTTTCGATGAGCTCCGCCATGCTGAAGCTGTC
>CAMNVW010000072.1 GCA_946563605.1 uncultured Clostridia bacterium
ACACGTTACCGTTTTGGAAAAGGCACAGGGCAGAGTTGTTTTGCAGATCGTGATTTATGAAGGAAGAAACCGTCAGGTCAGAAAAATGTGCGAGGCAGTTGGTTTGGAGGTCGCAAGACTAAAACGCACAGCCATCGGTCCGCTGAAGCTGGGAATGTTGGCTCCAGGAAAATGGAGAGAGCTTCGTCCGGGTGAAATCGGTATGCTGCGCAACGCAGTCAAGACTTCTTCCGGTGCACCGGAGGTTTTGGGAGATCTGGACGACAGTATTTTGAATGCTGCGGCAAGATCGCGCAAGCCACAGGTGGAACGGTTTGAATATGACAACCGCACATCCAAACCGTTTAAGGGTAAAAACTTTGACACAAGAGAACAGGGTCGCCCTAACAATGGTCTGCGTCAGGGAAAAAATCATTTCAATCAGGGACGCGGCGGCAAGCCTTACTCCAAAGGAGCAGGAAACAAACCGTTTACCAAAAAAGGTTCTGGAATGTAGAAAAAACAAGCGCAGGTTGAAGCCTGCGCTTGTTTGCTTTTCGGCTGACAAACCGGCTTGAAGCCGGAGACAGTTTCGCGCTTCGGTTTTGTGAAATAACCGGTTTGCTCACACGGCAATCGCTCGCGTTAACACACTCGCTCGTTTGAGCAAAACAAAAGTTTTCGTCCACCTTTTTCAAAACCGGCTTGAAGCCGGAGACGGTTTCGCGCTTCGGTTTTGTGAAATAGCCGGTTTTCTCACACGGTAATCGCTCGCGTTGACACACTCGCTCGTTTGAGCAAGAATAAAAGTTTTCGTCCACCTTTTTCAAAACCGGCTTGAAGCCGGAGACGGTTTCGCGCTTCGGTTTTGTGAAATAGCCGGTTTTCTCACACGGTAATCGCTCGCGTTGACACACTCGCTCGTTTGAGCAAGAATAAAAGTTTTCGTCCACCTTTTTCAAAACCGGCTTGAAGCCGGAGACGGTTTCGCGCTTCGGTTTTGTGAAATAGTCGGTTTTCTCACACAGTAATCGCTCGCGTTAACACACTCGCTCGTTTGAGCAAAACAAAAGTTTTCGTCGGGCATATCTTTTAGATTTGCCCTCCTTTTTTCAAAAGGTGGCGGATTCCAAAGGCGGAGCCTTTGGTTAGGTTTGGGACAACGTCCCAACATATACTATAAAAATAAAAAAAGGATAGGGGCACAAAGCAGTTTCGGTGCTGACGCACGTTAGTGCGATTGAACGCAGTTCAATATTGTTTTATACATAAAATATAAAATAAAAAATAAAAAATTTATACTGTCGAAAACTTCCCACTGGGAACTTTTCGAGTGGTAGTTTATACTCAAATTTGGCTTTTGAAAACTTTTTCTCTTGCAAAAAGTTTTCAAACTTTCAAAAATGCGCCTGACGATAAAGGTATTTCGCTCATTGCGATGAGCGACCAAAGGCGCTACCTTTGGAAACTGCAAACTTTTGTGTACAAAAGTTTGACAAAAAACTTTGTTTTATTAAGAAAGGAAAACAGATATGAAAATAACATTTGTCCGGCACGGGCAAACCGATTGGAACAAAGAAGGAAAACAACAGGGCACAGTTGACATTCCACTGAATGAAACGGGGATAGAGCAGGCAAGAGAAACGGCTGCACTTTTAAAGGATGAAATCTTTGACTGCATCTACACCTCTCCGCTTTTGCGCGCACATCAAACGGCTCAAATCATCGGCGAGGGAAGAAACATTCCTATTGTTTTAGACGACCGTTTGATTGAACGGTATATGGGAGAATTTGAGGGGAAAAGCTGGAAAGATTTTGATTTCTATCAATTTTGGGATTACACAGCAAATATTCAGTACAAAAGAGCAGAAAATATCCGTGTGCTGTTTGAGCGCGTTTACAATTTCTTTGACGAATTAAAGGGAAAACAGGGCAGTGTTCTGGTTGTTTCCCACGGCGGTGTGTTTGCACCGGTCAGCAGTTACTCGGGACACTCCAAAAAAGAGGACAATCTGACCGATATCCTGCTGAAGAATGCGCAAATGTTCACCTTTGAAATCTAAATAAAAAAAGAACAGATTCTATTTCATCAAATCAGAAAGGTGGTCAAAATATGAAATCAATTAAGATTGAATTTAATGAATATGCGGTGTCTATCATTGGTATCGCGGCAGGGCTGCTGCTTTTGATTTTTCCACAGCAGGCAATCAGCGTGATTGCTTACGGCATCGGTGCGGTAGCGATGATTTACGGCTTAATGAAGGTGATTTCCTATTTCCGAAACAAAAATATCTCTTCCTTCTTTTTCCTTGGGGAGCTGATTTTGGGCATTATCTTACTTGGCATCGGTCTTTTTTCATTCAGCAATCCTGCCGGTATTTTTGCGGTGCTTCCAATTATCCTGGGTATTTTGGTAATGATTGAGGGAATCTCTAAGGTTCAGCGTGCGATGATGCTGCGCAAATACAGTTACCAGAACTGGGGAGCAGCGTGCATTGTGGGTATCTGCATTATTGCGCTCGGCATTGTACTGATTGTAAATCCATTCAGTGCGTTAGTGGTTACGATGCGCGTTTTGGGTGCGATTGTACTGGTGGACGGTATTTGCGGAATATGGGTGAGCCTGATGCTCAAAAAGCTTTCATAAAAAGGGGAGGGAGAAAAATTGGCAAGATATATTCTTGCGCTCGACCAGGGTACGACCAGTTCGCGCGCAGTTTTATTTGATGATCAGCAAAACATCATCGGCATTTCACAGAAGGAATTTACACAGCATTATCCAAAAGAAGGATGGGTCGAACATGATCCGATGGAAATTTATTCTTCACAGTATGCGGTGATGATGGAAGTCATAGCGAAAAGCGGTGTGGATATCAAAGAGATTAAAGGCATTGGTATCACCAATCAGCGTGAAACGACGATTTTATGGGACGCCAAAACCGGACGTCCGGTCTACAATGCGATTGTATGGCAGTGCCGCAGAACGGCTGATATCGTGGACCGCTTAAAACAGCAGGGTTTGAGCGATTATATCCGTGAAACCACCGGTTTGCTGCCGGACGCATATTTTTCTGCAACAAAGATTTGCTGGATCTTAGACAGGATACCAGACGGTAGGGAACGTGCAAAAAAAGGGGAAATCCTATTCGGAACAGTGGACAGCTGGCTTATCTGGAAGCTGACCGGCGGCAAGGTTCATGTTACCGATTACACCAACGCCTCGCGCACCATGTTATACAACATCAACACCCTGAATTGGGATAAGAAACTTCTGGAGATACTGGATATTCCGTGTCAGATGCTGCCGCAGGTGAAGAGCTCCAGCGAGATATATGGTTATACCACCATCCAAGGGGAATCCATCCCGATCGCGGGAATTGCCGGCGACCAGCAGGCGGCATTGTTCGGACAGTGCTGCTTTGAACAGGGGCAGGCGAAAAATACATACGGCACAGGCTGCTTCTTACTGATGAACACCGGAGAGAAGCCCTGTTTCAGCGAAAACGGCTTATTGACCACCATTGCGATCGGAATCGACGGCAAGGTGCAGTATGCGCTGGAAGGCAGCGTTTTTGTCGGCGGTGCGGTGATTCAATGGATTCGGGATGAGATGCGCTTTATTACCGAATCCAAGGACGCAGAATATTACGCGAAGAAGGTAGATGACACCGCAGGCGTTTATCTGGTTCCGGCGTTCACAGGATTAGGCGCGCCGCACTGGGATATGTATGCGCGGGGATGTATCATCGGCATTACAAGAGGAACGCGCAGAGAACACATCATCCGCGCAGCGCAGGAGTCGATTGCATACCAGAGCTACGATTTAGTTCGTGCGATGGAAAAGGATACCGGTGTGAGCATCAAAGAATTAAAGGTGGATGGCGGTGCGAGCCGCGACAGCTTTTTGATGCAGTTTCAAGCGGATATACTGGACTGCGAGGTGCGCCGTCCAATGATTCGCGAGACGACCGCGCTGGGTGCGGCATATTTAGCAGGATTGGCGGTCGGTATTTGGAAGAACAAGGAAGAAATCCGCAGTTTATGGAACTGCGATGTGACCTTTGCTTCTCAGATGGAAGAAGAACGCCGCAAGAAATTGCTGCGCGGCTGGCACAGGGCAGTAGAACGCAGCATGGGCTGGGCAGAGTAATGAAGTAAAAAGCGTTTTACGGCATACGCAGTACAGATATGAAGGAAATAAAAAAGAGAGACCTAAAAAGGTCTCTCTTTTTTAGCAGTGTTTTTCCGCAAATTTATCCTTCCGTGAACCTGTTGAGGAATTGCCGCGTCCGTTCCTCCTTTGGATTTCCAAACACCTGCTTCGGCGTGCCTTGCTCCAAAATGCGTCCTTCGTCCATAAAAATCACTTGGTCGGAGACATCTCGTGCAAATGCCATCTCATGGGTCACGATGATCATGGTGGTATTTTGCTCCGCCAAGCGTTTGATTACCTTGAGCACCTCTCCGGTAAGCTCTGGGTCAAGGGCAGAGGTGGGCTCGTCAAAGCACAGGATATCCGGCTTTAACGCCAATGCCCGCGCGATTGCTACCCGTTGGCACTGTCCACCGGAGAGCTGATGGGGGTAATTGTCCATCCGGTCTTTTAGACCCATTTGAGTAAGCAGGGACACTGCCTCCGCTTCAATCTCCTTGAAAATCTCTTTTTTCCGCGCTTTAAAATTCGGCTGTTCCTGCATCAAAAGTTTTTTTGCCAGCATCACGTTTTCCTTGGCGGTATACTGGGGGAACAGGTTAAAGGACTGAAATACCAGTCCGAAGTGCAGCCGCTTTCGGCGAATTTCCTCTGCTTTTTGGGTGGACGGATCCTTAGCGTCAAACAAGGTTTCTCCATTCACCCGAATGATTCCGTTATCTGGTTGTTCCAGAAAATTCAGACACCGAAGCAAGGTGGTTTTGCCGCTTCCCGAGGAACCGATAAGAGAGAGCACCTGTCCCTTCTCCAGAGAAAAATGAATATCGGTAAGAACTTGCGTTCCCTCGAAGGATTTTTGAATTCCAGTTACTTCTAATATAGGCATGGTTTCTCCTCCTTATCTGAAATAGTTCAGCCTGTTTTCCAGTTGCGCCAGAAGAATAGTCAAAATTCCGTTGAAAATCAGGTAATAGATAGCGGTAAAAAACAGCGGCCAGATGGCGCCGGAGATTCCCTGAGACCCCTTCATAAAGGATTGTCCAGCCCAGATGATTTCCTGCAAAGCAATGATTCGAGAAAGGGATGTATCCTTTACCAGCGTAATCACCTCGTTGGACATGGGAGGAATGATCCGTTTAATCATCTGAAGCAATGTTACCTTAAAGAAAATCTGGCGTTTGGTCATGCCTAATACAAGACCAGCTTCCTGCTGACCCAAGGGAACACTTTGGATGCCGCCGCGATAGATTTCAGAAAAATAGCAGGTATAGTTTAAGATAAATGCTGTCGATGCCGCTAGAAACCGCCCGGATTCACTGCTTCCCCAAATGGGATTGCCGAGAACCAACCCCGGAAAAAAGTATACGATCAAAAGCTGAATCATTAGGGGTGTGCCGCGAATGACCGCCACAAACATTTTCACAAGCCAGTTTAGGGGCTTGAACTTTGACATGGAGCCAAAGGAAATGACCAGACCCAGGGGGATGGCGCCGATTAGTGTTATGAAAAAGAGCTTTAGGGTTTGAATAAAGCCCACATTCAAGGCTTTCAGAACGATGGGGAGCTGTTCTAAAAATAGTTCCATGGTACTTCCTGCTTTCTTCTATATTTTTGCAAAACAGGGAGCGGCTTTTACCGCTCCCTGTAAATTCGCTCATAAAATCGGAAAGTTTTACTGCTCAATCAATGCAGCTTGTACACCATAAGTTTCTGCACACGCCTGTATGCTTCCGTCTGCATAGCTGGCGGCAAAAAAGTCGTTCAAGGCGGCAGCCAAATCCGAGCCTTTGCGGAAACCAACGCCGTATTCCTCGCTGTTAAGGCTAACGGTATAAGTTAAATCTGCGTAGCCGGTGCCTTCTCCTACCATAGCGGCAGCCATGAGGGAGTCAATAATTGCTGCGTCGCAGGTACCGGAGGCAACTTCCATCAGAGCAGAAGCCTGATCTAAGACCGGTATGAAGGTAAGTCCAAAAGCTTCAGCCTGTTCTTCACCTGCGCTGCCTTCCTCCACGGCAAAGTTTAAATCTGCAAGGCTGTCTGTATCCTGATACTGGTCGGCTGTATCTGCGGAAACGATAACCACTTGGGCGTTATTGCAGTAAGGCTTGGAACATTCCATGGAACTTAATACCTCGTCGGTGAGGGTCATGCCATTCCATACACAGTCGATGGTTTTTCCATCAAGCTCCATAATCTTGCTGCCCCATTCGATAGGGATTAACTCAACCTCTACACCTAAGCTGGCTCCGAAGGCTTTTGCCATGTCCGCATCGAAGCCAATCCATTCGCCGTTTTCATCCTGATAATCCATAGGCGCGAAATCGGTGATACCAACCACCAACGTACCTTTTTCCTGAACATAAGCCATATCGCTTTCGGCAGTTTTGTCTACGGTGGTATCTTTCTGAGAACTGCTGTTTGTAGCGGAAGTCTTTGGCGCAGTGCCGCAGGCTGCCATAGAAAATGCCATCGTTAATCCCATGATGAATGCAATGATTTTTTTCTTCATAATAGTGATTCTCCCTTAAAAAAATTTTATGTGCGTGAAGTGTATTAACATATTATCAGATTAGCGTACTAAAGTCAAGAAGTAAAATTCAGAAAAAATAATTTTAGTATGGATAATAGAATCTTGTTTTTTGGGGTAAAAAGGGAAGGGTCGCAGGAAAAGATAGATTTTTCATATATAAACGCAAGTGAAAATGATAAATAAACAAAAGCCCCGGACACGGTTTGCGTGTCGAGCTCTTGGTGGGTGGGTTTATGTTAAAGTTATAGATGGTAATTGTAAACGCAAATGAAAAAGGTAAAATAAAAACCGAGCCCAGAACGCGGATTGCGTCCAGGCTCAGTCTGGTGGTATGCCCGATGCGATTCGAACGCACGGCCTTCAGAGTCGGAGTCTGACGCTCTATCCAACTGAGCTACGGGCACATACTATTAACAACTCACCTATTATAACATATCTGCGAAGGAAATGTAAAGAGGAAGTTGTACGGATGTTGGATAAATTGAGAGGGGAGGTTCTGCGGTGTACTTAGAGGTGAAGTTTTCAGAGAAAAGAGGGTGTTTTTTCTTTTTTCAAAAAAGTGCAATTTTTTTGAAAAAAGGTGTTGACAAAAGGTTGAGGGCATGATATTA
>CAMNVW010000073.1 GCA_946563605.1 uncultured Clostridia bacterium
GCTCGCACCGAAAAAAATAAAAGCGGTGCTGGAGTCTGCTGTCAGTCTGCTTGCCGGAATCCCATCGGTCGTATACGGTCTGATCGGTATGATCGTGCTTGTTCCTGCGATTCGAAAGGTGTTCAGTCTGCCGGACGGCGCGAGCCTGTTTGCGGCAATCATCGTACTGGCGGTTATGATTCTGCCATCTATTGTCAAGGTGTCTGTAACCGCATTGGAGGCGGTTCCGAAGGAATACGAAGACGCATCCTTGGCACTGGGTGCAACGCCGGTTGAAACCTATTTCCGCGTATGTGTTCCAGCCGCGAGAAGCGGAATTGCGGCGGCGGTTGTGCTGGGCATTGGACGCGCCATCGGTGAAGCAATGGCGGTGATGATGGTTGCAGGCAATGTAGCCAATATGCCGTCTTTGTTTGGAAGCGTGCGTTTCCTCACAACAGCGATTGCCTCCGAGATGTCCTATTCTTCTGGATTACAGCGTCAGGCACTGTTTTCCATTGCCTTGGTACTGTTCCTCTTTATCATGCTGATCAACGCGGTACTAAACTTCTTTTTGAAGCGGAATCAGGAGGGCTAAGATGAATCACAAAATGTCAAACAGACGAAAAGGATATATCTGCACGATGAAGCTGCTGATGTGGCTTTCCGCGGGAATGACGGCTGCACTGGTGCTGTTCTTGGCAGGATATATTCTGCTGAAGGGGATCCCATACATTACATGGGAACTGCTTTCCACAGAACCGAGCTATCTTTCGGGACGAATCGGTATTTTGCCGGATATCCTGAATACGCTTTATATCATCATCGCCACCTTGCTGATTGTGATTCCCCTTGGAGTGGGTGCGGCGATTTACCTGACAGAATACGCAAGAAACAAAAAGCTGGTCAGCATGATTGAGTATGCGGCTGAAACGTTGTCGGGCATCCCTTCCATTATATACGGGCTGGTGGGTATGCTGTTCTTCTGCCAGTTTTTGAACATGAAAACATCCCTTTTAGCCGGTGCGCTTACGCTGGTTATCATGAATCTGCCGACTGTCATGCGCACGACACAGGAAAGTCTGAAAACCGTGCCGCAAAGCTATCGGGAGGGTGCGTTCGGACTCGGCGCAGGCAAATGGCGGGTCATTCGCACAGTGGTACTTCCCGGATGTGTGGACGGTGTGATGACAGGGTGTATTCTTTCTGTCGGAAGAATCCTCGGCGAATCGGCGGCGTTGCTTTTCACAGCAGGTTTTGCCCATGTCTTAAACGGATTTTTTGACGGGCTGGGCAGCTCGGGCTGTACGCTGACCGTTGCGCTGTATGTTTACGCAAAAGAACAGGGCGAATTTGAAGTTGCCTTTGCTGTCGCGGCTATCTTAATGATGATGACGCTGCTCATCAATTTTGCCGCGGCGCTTGTCAGCAGATATTTTAAAAAAAGGAGAAGCCTATGAAGCCGATGATAACAGTAAAAGATTTGTGCCTGTGGTATGGAAAAAGCCAAGCGCTCAAACATATCAGCATGGAGATCCCCGAAAAAAGCATTACCGCGCTGATCGGTCCGTCGGGATGCGGAAAATCCACCTTCCTGCGAACCTTGAATCGGATGAACGACCTGGTTCCCGACATCAAGATTTCGGGAGCAGTGATGTATCAGGGAGAAAATATCTACGCGCCATCTGTCGATGTCAATGAACTTCGGAAAAATATCGGCATGGTGTTTCAGAAACCGAATCCGTTTCCGATGAGTATTTATGACAACATTGCCTACGGTCCGAGAACCCACGGAATACGAAGTAAAATCAAGCTGGATGATATTGTGGAACGCTCGCTGCGCGATGCCGCCATCTGGGAAGAGGTCAAGGACAGGCTGAAAAAGAACGCTTTGGGACTTTCCGGCGGTCAGCAGCAGAGATTGTGCATCGCCCGTGCGCTTGCGGTAGAGCCGCAGATCCTTTTGATGGACGAGCCGACCTCGGCGCTCGACCCAATCTCCACTTCGCATATTGAGGAACTGGCGATGAAGCTCAAGGAAAGATATACCATCGTCATTGTGACCCACAATATGCAGCAGGCTGTCCGTATCTCGGATAATACGGCGTTCTTCCTACTTGGGGAGCTGGTTGAATTTTCTGAGACGGAAACCATGTTCTCACAGCCAAAAGATCAACGAACAGAGGATTACATCACAGGGAGGTTTGGATAATGAGGTCAAAATTTGATGAGCAGCTGGAGCTTTTGCACAAAGAGCTGATTCAAATGGGCGCGCTGTGTGAAGATGCCATTGCGATGGCGGCAAAAGCGCTGGCAGAGGGGAATACCATGCTTGCGGACAAAGTTCCCGACTTGTCCGCGGAGATAGACCAAAAGGAACGGGACATCGAGGCGATGTGCATGAAGCTGCTTTTACAGCAGCAGCCGGTGGCAAAGGATCTGCGCGTGATTTCCTCTGCGCTGAAAATGGTGACGGATATGGAACGCATCGGGGATAATTCCGGCGATATTGCAGATATTGTGACGATGGCAAATATAACGGCGTCGGATAATACAGTGCATATTCAGGACATGGCAAGAGCCACGATTAAAATGGTGACCGACAGCATCGACGCTTTTGTGAAGAAAGACACAGAGCTTGCCAATGCGGTGATTGCTTATGACGATGTGGTCGATGAATGTTTTGATGAAATCAAAACGGACTTGATCAAACAGTTCGGCGCTCCCGAATCGAACGGAGAAAAGGTGCTCGACCTTCTGATGATCGCCAAGTATTTTGAACGTATGGCAGATCATGCGGCGGAAATCGCAAAGTGGGTGCTGTTCTCGATCACGGGCAATAAAGTGGGATAATATCCGGCGGCGCGATGCTGCCTTTTCGACTGCTTATCTTTTGGAAAAATGGATAAGCATTTTCCCATTGTGTTGAAAAGTATAAATTTTCGTGCTATCTTTATTTTGGAAATTTATCCATCAAAAAAACAACCCATAGGCAGGAAATGCTTGTGGGACTTGCGTTTATGGTTGTCGATAAAAGCAAACAAAAAACGCTGAAAGGCAAGGGGGATAAAATGATGATCTTTTGCGTGGAAGACGATCAGGCTATCCGAGATCTGATGATCTATACGCTGAATGCTGCCGGATTTGAGGCGATGGGCTTCGAGGATGGGCGTGTTTTCTTTGCTGCTTTGGAAAACCAAAAGCCGGCGCTTATCATGCTGGATATTATGCTCCCGGGAGAAGACGGCATTACGATTCTGAAAAAGCTGAAAAATAATACCGCAACATCCGCTATTCCGGTGATTATGGCGACAGCCAAGGGGACGGAATACGACAAAGTGATCGGTCTGGACCTTGGCGCGGACGATTACCTTGCAAAGCCGTTTGGCATGATGGAGATGGTGTCCCGCGTCAAGGCTGTGCTTCGTCGGGCGTCGAAGGAGGAAACGGCGTCGGTTCTGCGCATGGGAAAGCTGGAGCTAAACATGAACAATCATACCGTTTTTTCAGACCGAAAGCGCATCGAGCTTACCTTAAAGGAATACGAGATGCTCCGGCTGTTTATGAACAATCCCGGTAGGGTCTTTAGCCGCGACCAGCTTCTGCACGACATTTGGGGGACGGAATATGCCGGAGAGACCCGAACGATCGATGTGCATATCGGTACGCTCCGAACAAAGCTCGGCTGCTGCGGAGAATATATCGAGACTGTGCGCGGCGTGGGATACCGAATGGAGGCAAGGCTGTGACAAAACGGATTTTCCGAACCATCTTCATTGTGGCAGTCGGGGTGTTTCTGGCTTCGGCGCTGCTTTTCATGACGGTTCTGTATGACTATTTTTCCACTGTCGGTCAAAATCAACTGCGTGCGCAGATCGACCTTGCCGCGCAGGGTGTGACCAATGAGGGAATCGAATATTTTGATGGCCTTGAAGCGCACAACTACCGCATTACATGGATTGGAAAGGATGGCAGTGTGCTTTATGACAGCGTTTCCAACGCGAACGATATGGAAAATCATTTTGAGCGTGAAGAAGTAAAGGAGGCGCTCGCGAAAGGCTACGGCGAAAGCTTTCGCTATTCCGCCACCTTGACCGAGCGTTATCTTTACAGCGCCAAACGGCTGCCGGATGGGACGGTTATCAGGCTTTCCATCGCGCAAAATTCGATGCTGGTATTGACCTTCGGTATGCTTCAGCCAATTATCATCATATTTGCGATGGCAATTATCCTGTCCGCTTTTTTAGCCTCCAGATTATCCAAAAAAATCGTAAAGCCGCTGAATGAACTGAATCTAGATGAGCCGCTGGAAAATGACGGATATGACGAGCTTTCTCCCCTGCTTCGCCGTATCGACACCCAGCAGCAGCAGATCAGACAGCAAAAGGAAGAGCTGAATCACAAACAAAGCGAATTTGAGGCTGTAACAAGCGGAATGGCAGAAGGAATCATTCTGCTGAATCCAAAGGGTACGATTCTGAGCATCAACCGCGCGGCATCGAAACTTTTCGGTACAGACTCGTTTGTCGTCGGAGAAGATATTTTATCCGTAAACCGCAGCTTGGCGTTGACGGAGCTTCTGCAAAAAGCAGAGGAAGGCAAGCACGCCGAAGCGGTTATGACCTTCGACAGCGGAAAATATCAGCTGGCGGCAAGTCCGGTAACAGCCAATGATGAAGTCATCGGCATCGTGGTGCTGATTTTGGATGTAACGGAAAAGGAAAAAGCGGAACAAATGCGGCGGGAATTTACCGCGAATGTTTCGCATGAACTGAAAACACCGCTCCATACCATTTCGGGCTATGCGGAGCTGTTATCGAACGGCATGGTAAAACAGGAGGACATCACCGCGTTTTCAAAACGAATCTATACGGAAGCCGGACGCATGATATGTCTGGTGGAGGACATCATCAAACTGTCGCACCTCGACGAGGGCGCAGAGGATATGAAGCAGGAAAACACGGATCTGTTCGTACTCGCCGACCATGTGGTGACAACGCTGATGCCGGAAGCAAAAAAGACGGGCGTTGCAATCGAACTGCATGGAGAAAGCGCCGTCCTCTGCGGGATTCCACAGCTGCTTGAAAGCATCGTGTATAACCTCTGCGATAACGCGATCAAATATAACAGGAAAAACGGTTCTGTTTCGGTGACTGTCAAAAATGAGGAAGCGTCTGTCGTTCTCTCGGTCGTTGATACGGGAATCGGGATACCGGAGGAGCACAAAGAACGGATTTTTGAGCGGTTCTATCGGGTGGATAAAAGCCATTCCAAAGAAATCGGCGGCACAGGACTGGGGCTTTCCATCGTAAAACACGCAGCGCGTCTGCACCAAGCGGAAATCGAGCTGCAAAGCGTTGTCGGCAAAGGTACTGCTGTTACAGTGAAGTTCCCGAAAAAATCATAAGAATAAAAAAGAGTTTGGCTCAGCCAAGCTCTTTTTTTGTTTTACATAGGTCTTATCGAGTGGGATAACGGATTCGTCCTCTTTCGCTTTTTTGTATCGCATACTTGCGTTTATTCGTTTCATCATATATAGTATATAGATAAACAGGGCAGTGAAATTTTGGAAAAACCAGATAAAAAATCAATCAGGAAAATAAAAAACAAGGAGGATTTAAAGATGAACGATTTTATTTTTGAAAATTCAACAAAAATATTTTTCGGAAAAGGATGTGTAAAAGAACATCTGGCTTGTCTGACAAAGGACTATGGAGATACCGTGATGCTGGCATACGGCGGCGGCTCAATCAAACGCAGCGGCGTTTACGACGTGGTAACAGCCGCTTTGAAACAGGCTGGCAAACATATCGTTGAGTTTTCGGGGATTATGGCAAACCCCACCTATGCAAAGGTGCTGGAAGGCGCAAAGCTGGCAAAGGAAAACCATGTAGGGCTGATCCTCGGTGTCGGCGGCGGCTCGGTCATGGACTGCTGCAAAGCGGTATCCATTGCCGCACGCTATGATGGGGACGTGTGGACGGATTTTTGGGAAAATCGCGGCACGATCGATTTTGAACCTCTGCCGGTTGGCGTCATCGTTACTCTTTCCGGAACCGGAAGCGAGTGCAACGGCGAGGGCGTCATCACCAACGAGGAATTGAAGGTCAAGACCGGACGCGACTATCCAAAATGCAATCCTCGTTTTTCCATGCTTGACCCGACCTATACATACAGCGTTCCGAAATATCAGCTGGCATCCAGCAGCTTTGATATTCTTTCTCATATCATGGAAATCTATTTCAGCGGACCGGACGAGGACAACGTTTCCGACGACATTTCAGAGGCGCTGATGCGCAATGTCATCCGCAACCTGCGGGTTGCCATCCAGAATCCAGAGGACTATACAGCCAGAGGCAACCTCATGTGGGATTCGGCGATGGCAGAAAACCGAATCATCAAGCTGGGAAAACGTCTGGATTTTCAGTGCCATCAGATGGAACACCAGCTCGGTGCTTATACAAACTGTACGCATGGCGCAGGTTTGGCGGTATTGCATCCGGTTTATTACCGCCATATCTACAAAGAAGGGCTGGCGAAATTTAAACGCTTTGCTGTGGATGTCTGGGGAATTTCCGCCGAAGGAAAGACGGATGAGGAAATTGCCCTTGCCGGAATCGACGCGCTGGCGGATTTCATTGTAGAAATTGGTATGCCTGTGACTCTGCGTGAATTGGGTGTGGACGAAAGTACCGATTTGAAAGCGATTGCGGATTCCTGTACGATTGTTACCGGCAGCTATAAGAAGCTGACCCATGAAGAAATTCTTGACATTTTCAAAGAATGTTTTTAGGTGAAGAAAAAACGCCCGTTGTTTCTGAGTAATAAAAGTTTTACTCAATTTTTTTCAAAA
>CAMNVW010000074.1 GCA_946563605.1 uncultured Clostridia bacterium
CAATTTCCGATTGGTTTCCTTTTATTCCCACTCGATGGTTGCCGGTGGTTTGGAGGTGATATCGTAGCAGATGCGGTTGATGTGGTCAACTTCATTGACGATACGAACCGAAACCTTGTCCAGAACCTCGTAAGGGATTCTTGCCCAGTCAGCGGTCATAAAGTCGGAGGTGACAACGCCGCGCAGTGCCAGGGTGTAATCATAGGTTCTGAAATCGCCCATAACGCCGACAGAACGCATATCGGTCAGTACGGCAAAGTACTGATGAACAGATTTGTCCAGACCAGCTTTTGCGATTTCATCGCGGAAGATGAAGTCAGCGTCGCGCAGGATGTCCAGTTTTTCCTTGGTTACTTCGCCGATGACGCGGATTGCAAGTCCAGGCCCCGGGAATGGCTGGCGGTTGACCAGATAATCCGGCAGACCCAGCTCACGGCCCAGCGCACGAACTTCATCCTTAAACAGCAGGCGCAGCGGCTCGATGATCTCTTTGAAATCAACGTAGTCCGGCAGACCGCCTACATTGTGGTGGGATTTGATGACAGCGGAATCGCCCAAGCCGGATTCAACAACGTCCGCATAGATGGTACCCTGTGCCAGGAAGTCAACCTGTCCGATTTTTTTCGCTTCTTCTTCAAATACGCGGATGAATTCCTCGCCGATGATCTTACGTTTTCTTTCAGGCTCTGTTACGCCTGCCAGTTTGCCGAGGAAACGTTCCTGTGCATTGACGCGGACAAAGTTGATGTCGCCGCTGCCAAATACTGCTTCGATTTCGTCGCCTTCGTTTTTGCGCATCAGACCATGGTCAACAAAGATGCAGGTCAGCTGATTGCCGACTGCTTTGGAGAGCAGCTTTGCAACAACAGAGCTGTCAACGCCGCCGGACAGTGCGAGCAATACTTTGCCATCGCCGATCTTTTCGCGTGCCTGCTCGATAGCGGTGTTGCAGTAGTCTTTCATGCTCCAGTCGCCAACTGCGCCGCAGATGTTGTACAGGAAGTTTCTGAGCATCTCGCTGCCGTTCTGGGTATGTTCTACCTCAGGATGATACTGTACGCCAAAAATTTTTCGATCCAGGTTCTGCATAGCAGCAACAGGGCAGTGCTCGGTGTGAGCGGTGCTCTCGAAACCTTCAGGAAGCTCGCCGACATAATCGACATGGCTCATCCATGTGGTGGATTCCTCCGGCAGGTTTGCAAACAGCGGAGAAGAAGTATTGAATGCAGTGAGTGTCTTTCCAAATTCTCTGGAAGGAGCGGTTTCAACCTTGCCGCCAAGGGTGTATGCAATCAGCTGGCAGCCGTAGCACAGTCCCAAGACAGGAATACCCATAGACAAAATAGCAGGGTCGATGTGTGGTGCGCTTTCAGCGTAAACGCTGTTTGGGCCGCCAGTGAAGATCATACCGATCGGAGAATATTCACGGATTTTCTCCACAGTTGCTTTTCTGAATGGGAGGATCTCGCAGTAGACGCCCAAATCGCGGACACGGCGGGCAATCAGCTGATTATACTGACCACCGAAGTCCAGGATGAGTACGTTTTGGTGTGACATGAAGACACCATCCTTTCATTGGATTAAAGGTTCATTTTCATCATTATAAAATACAAATGCCTTTTTGTAAATAAGCGTCGAAAAAAATCAAGCAAGGAAATGCAAACTCTGGAGGATTGCCGAAGATTATGGTCGGCAAAGCGAGCGGAAATATGAATTTTGTTTAGAGTGTCCAGAATTTGTCTTTTGTAGCGAAAAGAAAATCAGGCATACTAATCTTACAAAAAACATGAAAGCCGAGGAAGATCATGATGAAATTGAAAAAGAAAATTGCAGCCGTGATGACAGCTGTTCTGCTGACCGCTTTAACGCTGCCGCCTGTCAAAGGAGCGGCTGATCCGATACAGCAGGAGACGCCCAAAATGGAAAGCAAGGTCTATCCGATGATATTGCCCAAAGGCGGTACAATACCGCTGTCCGCAGAATATTTGGAGATGCGTTTGGGACTCAACTTCGGGGAGATTACCGCCATTACCATCACGTCACTGCCGCCGGAAGGCAGCGGCAAACTGATGCTGGACGGGGTGGAGGTTCAGGTGTACGATACCATCTTCCGCAGTGAGCTTGACCGTTTATGCTATGTGCAGGATAAAAACGCGCTGGAGGCGTCGTCAGGCTGGTTCAGCTTTATTCCGATGTGTGCATCGGACATTTTGAAAAAAAGCAGCGGAACAAAGGTTTGTGCGACCTTTCAGCTAAAGGGAAATGCGGACGGCGTTGACCGACCGATCGTTCAGGATGTATTTTGCCATACCAGTGAACAGACGCCGGTGTTCGCGGCATTGTCCTGCCTGCAGGGGAAGGTTGTGTATACGATCAACCGCAAGCCAGCCAAGGGAACGGTTGCATTTGAGGGAGGACAGTGTATCTACACACCAAACGAGGGCGCTGTGGGCGCTGACAGCTTTGTACTGACGGCGCTGGACGAGCATGGCGGCGTTTCTGCGCCGATTAAGGTGCAGGTTGTCATCCAAAAACAGGGCACACAAAAATAATATTTTATCAATAGACACTTCGCAAGAAGTGTCTATTGATTTTTTTCCGCAGAATCGAGGGGGAGGTTTGCGATGGCGTAGCGGATGCACTGACGAATCAGTTCACTTCGGGTGATTTTATTTTCTTTAGCGAGAGAATCAAGCTTCTCAACAAGAGATTTTTCCAAAGAGGTGCAGAGCGTTACTTTTGGTGAGAATCTGGAGGAGGATTGCGGTATAAATTTTTGACTGCACATTTTATCACCAGCTTTAAATATTTTTTAAGTTGACATTTTGCAAAGATTATTCCCATTCCATTATAACATATAGATTTTTTTAGTTGACATTCACTGAATGTCAACTAAAAAAATGGCAAGAAGAACTTTGCCTAATTGTCTCTGTTTCAGTAACCTGATAGGTTTATAATGAGGACATTCTTCTCAACTGTTGTGTACGGACGAGAACGAAAATTAAAGTTGTTGCAAAACAGCAAAGCGCAAATTGTCTAAAGAAAGCAGAAAAAACAGATAGAAGTTACAAGAAAAAAATAGTACGTTGACTTTGTATATTATAAGTTATATAATATGGCGTGTAATATTTTCTAAAGCCAGAAGAAAGAAGTGTTTTTTATGAGAATCCGGTCAAGCCTGTTAGCATTGGTTTTGCTGATCAGTTTCTGTCTTACGGGATGTCAGGAACAACAGAGGATGAGTGTTAAGGACTATACTGCAAAGTATGCAAGCACAATTGATTTTGAAAAGGGAATGGATGACAAGACCTTTGGCAATGCTGATTACCGTGTCTTTCTTTCCGGGGAACATCATTCGCAAACCAAGAGCTTTCAGACGAAGAAAATGCTGATTCAATATTTGCATGAAAAGCAGGGGGTAGATTATCTGCTCTATGAAGTTGGAATAGCACATGGCGTTTTACTCGATGATTATATTCGGACGAAGAATGAGGAAAATCTAACCTTTTGGATGAATGAAATAAAGGGTACGCTTGCTTATACACAGGAAGAGTATGAATTTTGTCACTGGCTGTACGACTATAATCAGCAGCAGCCGGAGAATCACAAATTACATATCATTGGGTTGGATGTAGAACATCAACAGGCGACCAGCGCCCGCGGATTATCCCTTTTGATGGATGATTCGGTGACGCCGGCAAAAGAGATTCAATCTCTGATTGAAAGAATAAAAGAATCGGATGGAACCGCAGTCGAAGAATTTCCTCAGGCATTGGAAGACTATCCCGAACAGATGAAGGAAGTGTTTGGAGAAAATTTTCCATGGGTGGAACAGTATGCGAAAAATGTAACTGCTACATATCAATTTTTTGATTGGATAAAAGCAGAGAAACCAAATCCTCATCAAATTAGAGATAACGCAATGATGGATAATTTTCGCTTTGTGCTGGAACAGCTTCCCAAGGAAGCAAAATTCTTTGGACAGTTTGGTTTAGATCACGTTATTCAGTCTGGCGGAGCAGGATACAACACGTTTGCTACGCAGCTGCAAGAGGATGATTCTCCAGTAAAAGGAGAACTTTGTTCGATTGATCTGGTGTATGTATATCAGAGTGATCGTTCAAGAATTGGTTATCAGTGTGAGGTATATCATAACGAACCAATTACTTTGTTCCGAGATTATTATGGCAAGGATACGTTTGTCTCACTGGATGAAAAGGGAAGTCCATTTTTCCGCTATGAGGGGGAAGAATCGAAGGACAGGGAAGATTTTGACGACAAATTTGCGATAGGCACGACCGATTATTTCCAGAAGATTTTACTGCTGACCGATTCAGAAGAATGTCAGCCTTATCAGGAATAGTTTATCAAAAGAAAAACAGAGGAATGTTCCTTAGGAACATTCCTCTGTTGCTTTGTGGTATTGCTCCCCCATAAGGGGCAGGAAGTGTGTTTATCGCAGGGGGAGTCGCTGAGTTTGGCAAAGCCAAACTCACGGGAGTTCATTGTAAACAATGAACTCCTTCTGCCGGAAATCCAAAAACCAGAAGGTTTTGGTGTGCTCTTTGTGCAGACAAACTTGTTTGTCTCTTTCTTCACAGAAAGTTGCCGAGGGAGTGGGGCGCGTAGCCCCACAATAGGTTTGTAGAAGCTTGGGAGAATGGAACATAGTTCCATTCTCAAGGTCACGCAACACAAAACCGGTTGTAGTACGAAACGATAAGCGTGACTTGTAGCCCCACAAAAAGCTACCGACCTTCTTGAAGGTCAAACAAGGACTGTGAGTGTCAAAAATCATCCACCGGATAATTTTTGAGGGGTAGATTCATCACGTTATCAGTTTTCGAGAACCTTTTCTCTTGCAAAAAGGTTCTCGAGCTCTCCCAAGGAGCGCCTGACGATAAAAGTCTTTCGCGCTCTGCGGAGTGCGACCAAAGGCGCTGCCTTTGGAAACCGCGAGCTTTTTGAAAAAAGCTCGACCAAAAACTTTATTTTCGCTCTAACGAACGAAGCCTGCTAGAAACGAAGTTTTTTGATGATATAATGGGTCAGATCCTTCATCGGGATTCTTTCCTGCTGCATGGTGTCGCGGTCGCGGACGGTTACGCAGCCATCTTCCTTGGACTCGAAGTCGTAGGTGATGCAGAATGGGGTGCCGATCTCGTCCTGACGGCGGTAACGTTTGCCGATGGAACCAGCTTCGTCGTAATCAACCATGAAGTGGTCAGCCAGCTCAGCGTGCAGTGCAAGCGCTTCTTCGGACAGCTTCTTGGACAGAGGCAGTACGCAGGCTTTGAACGGCGCCAGAGCAGGATGCAGGTGAAGAACAACGCGGGTGTCGTTCTTTTCAGCATCGACAACTTCTTCGTCGTAAGCGTCGCACAAGAATGCCAGTGTAACACGGTCAGCGCCGAGGGATGGCTCGATGCAGTATGGAACGTAGTGCTCGTTGGTCTCCTGATCGAAGTATTCGATCGCTTTGCCGGAATGTTCGCCGTGACGGGACAGGTCGTAGTTGGTGCGGTCAGCAATGCCCCACAGCTCGCCCCAGCCGAATGGATACAGGAACTCAAAGTCGGTGGTTGCCTTGGAATAGAAGGACAGCTCTTCCGGCTCGTGGTCGCGCAGACGCAGGTTTTCGTCTGTCATGCCAAGATCCAGCAGCCATTTGTGGCAGAAGTCTTTCCAGTACTGGAACCACTCGAGGTCGGTGTCCGGTTTGCAGAAGAATTCCAGTTCCATCTGCTCAAATTCTCTGGTACGGAAGGTGAAGTTGCCGGGGGTGATCTCGTTGCGGAAGGATTTACCAACCTGACAGATACCGAATGGCAGTTTCTTGCGGGTGGTGCGCTGCACGTTTGCAAAGTTTACAAAGATACCCTGTGCTGTTTCCGGACGCAGATAGATCTGGCTCTTTGCATCCTCGGTGACGCCCTGGAAGGTTTTGAACATCAGGTTGAATTGGCGGATGTCAGTAAAATTGGTGCTGCCGCAGTTTGGACATTTGATGCCGTTTTCTTTGATAAAGTTGGTCATTTCTTCGTTGGACCATCCGTCTGCGGATTTGCCGGTGAAGTCTTCGATCAGTTTGTCTGCACGGTGACGGGTCTTGCAGTCCTTGCAGTCCATCAATGGGTCGGAGAAACCGCCAACGTGGCCGGTTGCAACCCAGACTTCCGGGTTCATCAGAATTGCGCTGTCCAGACCGACGTTGTATGGGTTCTGCTGAACAAAGCGTTTCCACCAAGCGCGTTTTACGTTGTTTTTCAGCTCTACACCTAACGGACCGTAATCCCATGTGTTGGAAAGACCGCCGTAGATTTCAGAACCGGCAAAAACAAAGCCTCTGCCCTTGCAGAGGGCAACGATTTTTTCCATTGTTTTTTCAGTGCTGTTCATATCAAAATTCCTCCTTACGATATAAAGATAGAACTCTCAACAAAAACTTTAATTTTTCTATTATTTATGGGGCAAGACAGAATCTTTTATTGTTTAATGATAAACAATTTTAGAAAGGAAGTCAAGAGAGAGTTGTGGTTGGAGAACGAAAGTGTTTTTGTTAAAGGGAACGCAGTTTTATCGGGCAAATAATTCGCTCGAACGGATGGCACGCAGGGCAGTAAAAACGGGAAAAAAGGGCGAAAAAAAAATAAATTTAAAAAAAATCAAAAAAACTTGAAAAAAGGTGTTGACAAAACAAAATAGATGGGCTATAATAATGCCTGTGCTCGACGAGGCGTAGCTCAGTTTGGTAGAGTGCTTGGTTTGGGACCAAGATGCCGCAGGTTCAAGT
>CAMNVW010000075.1 GCA_946563605.1 uncultured Clostridia bacterium
GTGCGGTTTTGCGGCAGCAAAACATAAAGTTATTTTTATGTTGTTTTAAGAGGTTCCACTTCGGGAAACGGCACAGCATCGAGCTTCTGAGTTTGGCTTTGCCAAACTCACGGAAGTTCATTGTAAACAATGAACTTCTACTGCCCCGAACGATTTTATTTTTATATTTATTTTGCAGGGGTATTTCGCCCATTGCGATGGGCGAGCAAGAGCTCTGCTCCTGCACCTCGCAACTTTTGAAAAAGTTGACAAAACTTTTATTTTTATAAACCTTATACATCATACCACAAATCCCCAAAAAAGCAAAAGAACGATCAAAGGAGAAGCAAAATGGAATGGATTCAAAGAATGGATTTTATGGTGCTGGATTGGATTCAGCAGCATTTGAAGTCGGGTACGCTGGACTTTTGGATGCCGCTGCTGACAAAGCTGGGTGACAAGGGCATCTTTTTTGCGGCGCTGGCGCTGATACTGTTTTGTACGAAAAAATACCGCCGACAGGGGATGGTTCTGTTTACCGCGTTTTTCTTTTGCGTGCTGGGCGGGAATCTGCTGCTCAAGCCGTTGGTGGGGCGCACACGACCGTATGACCTTGTGGAAGGGTTCCAGCTTCTCGTTGAGCCGCTTCGGGATTTTTCCTTTCCGTCGGGACACACGATGATTTCCTTTGCCTGCGCCGCTGTTTTTTGGCGGTATCGGGAGCGGTTTCAAGGCTGGTCGGCGGTGCTGCTGCTTGCGGCGGTACTGATTGCCTTTTCGCGGCTGTATTTATATGTGCATTTCCCAACGGATGTCCTGTGCGGAGCACTGTTGGGATGGCTGTTCGGACAGTTGGCGGCTTGGACGGTCGAGCGGAAAAGAAAATCAAAGCAAAACACCTGACAGTTTTTCTGCCAGGTGTTTTGCTTTGATTGGAAGAAGGAGTAAAAAATATGGTAATAGAAAGGATTATTTTGCAGAGGGTTGATGTGGGTCAGCAGCTTCAGAAGCACCGCATCCATTGTGACAGCCGCTGCAACTATAGTTGCAGTTGCATCCACTGCAGCCGCCTGTTTTGCGCTTTTTGACGATGCTTCTCAGCGCCAAAACTGCCAGCAGCAGCAAAATGGCGGCGATGATAAACGTAGACATAAAGGGAAACCTCCGGTTCAGTCGATCAATATTAGCGATAGCTAACTTTCTTGTAATCAGTGTACCATACGCGTCCGGTTTTGTCAAGAATTTTTTGCAGATCCAAACGGCGGCAGTTCGACCGCTGTTTGGGTTGGCAGATTTTATAAAAAGTTTCGACTTTCTTACCGTCAAGACAGAAATTTATTTGACATATAAAGACGGTATTGTTAAACTTAAAGGTAAAGAAACCTCGAAGGGACAGAGGATTTGAGGTAAAAGGACAGTCGTCCTCGATAGCTGTCGTGAAGTTTAAAAACACAGCGGCAGTGATATTTGTTAAAAGATAAGATGGAGGAATGTTACAATGAGCACCAATGCGTATGAGAGCCCGTTTTCTTCCCGTTATGCAAGCGAAGAAATGCAGTATGTATTTTCCCCGGACAACAAATTTAAGACCTGGAGAAAATTGTGGATCGCTCTGGCAAAAGCTGAAAAAGCGCTGGGAATCAATATCACCGATGAACAGATCGCAGAGCTGGAGGCGAATAAAGAAAATATCAACTATGAGATTGCCCGCGAAAGAGAAAAACTGGTTCGTCACGACGTTATGAGCCATGTTTATGCTTACGGATGCGAATGTCCAAACGCAAAGGGCATCATCCATCTGGGCGCGACCAGCTGTTATGTCGGCGACAATACCGATATCATCATCATGCGCCAGGGTCTGGAAATCGTCCGCAGAAAACTGCTCAATGTCATCGCGATGCTGGCAAAATTTGCTGACCAGTACAAGGATATGCCATGCCTTGCATACACCCATTTGCAGCCTGCACAGCTGACCACTGTCGGCAAACGTGCAACCTTGTGGATCAACGAACTGCTGATGGACGAGCAGGAGATCGAAGCGAGAATCAAATCCCTCAAGCTGCTCGGTTCCAAGGGTACCACCGGCACACAGGCAAGCTTTATGGAGCTGTTCGGCGGCGACATGGAAAAATGCAAAAAGGCAGAGCAGATGATCGCAAACGAGATGGGCTTTGAAAGCTGCGTACCGGTTTCCGGTCAGACCTATTCCAGAAAGATCGACTATTATGTTCTTTCCAATCTGAGTGCAGTTGCACAGTCCGCAAGCAAATTCTCCAACGATATGCGTCTGCTCCAGAACTTTAAAGAGATGGAAGAACCTTTCGAAAAGAATCAGATCGGTTCCTCCGCAATGCCTTATAAACGCAACCCAATGAGAAGCGAACGCATCACCTCGCTGGCAAGATATGTGATGGTAGACACCCTGAATCCGGCAATCACCGCAGGTACACAGTGGTTCGAGAGAACCCTCGACGATTCCGCAAACAAGAGAATCTCTGTGGCAGAGGCATTCCTGGGCGTTGATTCCATTCTGAACATCATGCTCAATATCTGCGACGGTCTGGTTGTTTATCCAAAGGTAATCCGCCAGAGAGTGATGAGAGAGCTTCCGTTTATGGCGACCGAAAACATCATGATGTCCGCAGTGAAAAAGGGCGGCGACAGACAGGTGCTGCATGAGCAGCTGAGAGTACATTCTCAGGCGGCAGCAAGAGTTGTCAAAGAAGAAGGCGGCGAGAACGACCTCATCGACAGAATCGTTGCAGACCCGCTGTTCAACCTCAAGAAAGAGGAAATCGTTTCGATTCTGGATCCAGCGAACTTTACAGGACGCGCACCGGCACAGGTAACAGAATTTTTGAACGAATGTGTGAATCCGGTTCTGGAAGCAAACAAAGAGCTTCTCGGCGAACACGCAGAGCTGAACGTATAAAAAGTTGAATCGGTAAAAAGGCAGCCGCACCGGCTGCCTTTTTTTGTGCGGTGACGGCAGAGATTTTCTCTTGCAGTTGGGTGCATTTTCATCTATACTGAAACAAATAAAGGATAGGAGATAAAGATTTATGGAGAAAAAGCATTTGACCAGACAGATGATGGGGGAGCAGGCGGAAAGCTATCCGAATGTGCTCAACATCTGCGCCAGACCGACGCCGGAAATTTATGGGGAATACAATACCAATCGTTACAATCATTTTTCCGACCTTGGCGCGTGGCATGGCTATTACCTTCATCAACAGGAGGCTCAGGAGCTGTACGGGGGATTTGCCGGTCCGGTTATCATCGCGGAGGAATATCCGGTGAACCTTTCGGGCGCAGTCAGCCGCTTGAAGATTTTTGATGTAAACGGGCAGGAATATTGCTGGGAACCGGAACAGGCAGAGGGAATCTATTATCCGGGACGGCTGGTGCAGCGGTATGAATCCGATGTACTCGCTCTGACGCTCGAGCTGGTGTATGCGACCAACCGGACAGCGGTGATCTGCGCGACAATCGAAAATAAAACGCAAGCGCAATTACAGCTGCATCTTTGCTGGGAGGGCAGCATTTACCGGCAGTTTCCAAAGGGAAAAGAAACGGCGGATATGGGAATCAGCCTGCGTCCAGTGTCCAATGGCGTGCAGGTGGAGTTTCAGGGGCTTCGACATCGAGGATATTACCTGACAACACCGGAAAATAGTTTTCGCATCGCGCATGATATTGCAGTTGTCACCACCGTCAGTGAGGACGGCGGCAGCTATCGGAGCACAGCAAAACAGCCGGTCTGCCTGATGGCAAAGCAAAGCTTGCAGACCTTTGAAACCCAGAGCTTTACCTTCACCGCGAAAGAAATGCAGGAACAGCGCGAGCAGACCGCAGCGATATTCAGAGAGGGAAAAACTTATTTTGAACGCGCGGCAAAACGATGGGAAGATTACCTTGAAAAAACCTTTGAGGGGCATCGGGATATTGAGGAAAAGTATCGTCGGGCAGCGGTCAAGTCGATGGAAACGCTGATGACCAACTGGCGCAGCGCAGCAGGCGCAATTCTGCACGACGGCGTGGTCCCTTCCATGTCCTATCAGTATTTTATCGGGATGTGGGCATGGGATTCCTGGAAACAGGCGGTGGGCGTGTCCGTTTTCAACGAGGAACTTGCCAAGAACAATGTCCGCGCGCTGTTCGATTATCAAATCATGGAGAACGACCCTCTGCGTCCGTATGACAAGGGAACGATTATCGACTGTATCTTTTATAATCAAAATAAACAGCGCGGCGGCGACGGCGAAAACTGGAACGAGCGAAACTCCAAGCCGCCGCTGGCAGCGTGGGCTGTGTGGAATATCTATCTCCAAAGCAAAGATATTGATTTTGTAACGGAGATGTACCCAAAGCTGACAGCCTACCATGAATGGTGGTACACCAACCGCGACGCTGACCGCAATGGAATCGTTGAATACGGCGCGATGGTGGATGACGCCAACATGAAAACGGCGCAGGACGGGACGGCTGAAATCGACGAGGACGCGGTGATTGAGGCGGCTGCATGGGAGAGCGGAATGGACAACGCACCCCGTTTTGATAAAGGTGGAAAAGGGGCAGAGGATACCGGCGTTCATGTCCTTGAAAATAAGGATGCCGGAGGCAAGGTGATTGGATATTCCATCAATCAGGAGTCGGTGGATCTGAACGCCTATCTGTATGCGGAAAAACGGTTCCTGCAACGGATGGCGGAGCTGCTGGGCAGACAAGAGGATGCAGAACGTTTAGAAAGACAAGCGCGTTTTGTCCGCGATTACGTCAACACCTATATGTTTGATGAGCAGACCGGCTATTACTATGACCTGCAAATCAGTGGGGACGGGTCGCGCAAAAAATTGCTGGTCAACCGCGGAAAAGGTTCGGAAGGTTGGATTCCGCTGTGGGCAAAGCTGGCGACGCAGGACAGAGCTGAGCGCGTGATTCAGAATATGCTGGACGAGGAAAAATGCAACACCTTTGTGCCGTTGGGAACTGCATCCAAAGATAACCCGAGCTTTGCGCCTGCCAAATACTGGCGAGGTCCGGTGTGGCTGGATCAGGCGATGTATGGAGTGGAAGCGATGCAACATTACGGTTATCAAAAAGAAGCCAGAACGCTTGCATACAAAATTTTTGACCATGCTGCTGGACTGCTGGGCGATGCTTCCATCAGGGAGAACTATCATCCGCTGACAGGAGAAGGGCTGCATACGACGAATTTCAGCTGGTCGGCTTCCGCACTGTATTCTTTGTACAGAAATATACTGACAGGAGAACAAACCACCTGCTAGAATCGCTTCGGAAGATTGACAAAACTTGGTTTTCAGAAATGAGCACAACCGGAGGAGATTGAAAGACCGCACAACACCAAGCCGGTTGCAGCACAAAAACAAAAGTGCGACCGAAACCAAGGGAGAATGAAACGCAGTTTCATTCTCGCGGTCGCACAACACCAAGCCGGTTGCAGCACAAAAAACAAAAGTGCGACCTAAAGCTGGATAAATAAAACGCTGAAAAATAGATAATAAAATTGACATTTTGATAAATTTGCAATATAATATGCGTTATGAATGCCATAAAACGGCAAAAATAATCTGAGAAGATTTTTCAGAAACAGAAATTGGAGGATTGCAGATGAAAAGAGTTGGCAAGCCAGTGTTTTTCGTCGTTGTGGCGATTCTGGCCCTCTTAATTTATGCAGCATTTTTTGGCGTCAGCACAACGTATGGCGATATTGAACGCACCCATATCAAGGGCGCGCAGGATATTCGCTGGGGTATCGACATCCGCGGTGGTGTGGATGTTACCTTCAGCCCGCCGGACGGTGTGGACGCAACAGACAATGAACTGGAAGCGGCAGAATCTGTTATCAAAACAAGACTGCTCAACCAGAACATCACCGACAGCGAGGTTTATACCGACAAGGACAACGACAGAATCATTGTCCGTTTCCCATGGAAATCGGACGAGCAGGACTTCAATCCTGAAAAGGCGATTGAAGAGCTGGGCAAAACAGCACAGCTGGCATTCTATAAGGATCTGCCGATTGATGCTGTGACCGGACTGCTTGCAGCCGACCCTGGCGAACCTGTTTTGACCGGCGCCGATGTGGAAAAGGCAGAATTTGGTATGCAGACCGACCCGACAACAGGCGTTTCCGCGCCGGTGGTTTCGCTTACTCTGAAAGAATCCGCACAGGAAGTTTGGGAGCAGGCAACACAGGAACAGGTCGGCAAACAAATTTCCATCTTTATGGATGACGAAGTCATCAGCGCGCCGGTGGTACAGAGTGTTATCAGCGACGGTCAGTGTGTCATCAGCGGCAACTTTACCTCTGAGAGCGCTGTTCAGCTGGCAAATCAGATCAACGGCGGTGCGCTTCCGTTTGAACTGATCACCAAGAATTACAACGCGATCTCCCCAACACTGGGTATGGGTGCAAAGGATGCTATGGTAAAAGCAGGAGCAGCTGCATTTATCCTGATCGCGCTGTTCATGATTTTGTATTATCGTCTGCCTGGCTTTGTTGCGACCATCGCACTGACCGGTCAGCTGGCAGGTACAATTGCGGCAATCACCGGCTTCTTTACCATCTTCCCATCCTTTACCCTGACCGTTCCTGGTATCGCAGGTATTATTCTGGGTCTTGGCTTCGGCGTTGACGCAAACATCATCTCCGCAGAGCGTATCCGCGAGGAGATCCGCAACGGAAAAGGTGTTGACAGCGCAATCCAGTCCGGCTTCAAGAACGCTTTCTCTGCGATCTTCGACA
>CAMNVW010000076.1 GCA_946563605.1 uncultured Clostridia bacterium
GACCTCCACCGTCTGTTCGATGGTCGGCTGATCTACCTTGACCGGCTGAAAGCGTCGTTCCAGAGCGGCGTCTTTTTCGATGTGTTTGCGGTATTCGTCAAACGTCGTTGCACCAATCACCTGAATCTCGCCGCGCGAAAGCGCCGGTTTCAGAATATTGGCGGCGTTCATCGAGCCTTCGGAATCACCTGCACCAACCAGACTGTGTACCTCGTCGATGAATAAGATTGCGTTGCCGACCTTGTGTACATCGTCCAGCAGACCTTTCACGCGGCTTTCAAATTGTCCGCGGAACTGCGTGCCTGCCACCAGCGAAGTCATATCCAGCAAATACAATTCCTTGCCTTGCAGCATTGCCGGTACGTTTCCGTCCGCCAGTCGCTGGGCGATTCCTTCTGCAATCGCAGTTTTACCAACACCAGGTTCTCCGACTAAGCATGGATTATTTTTTGTGCGGCGGTTGAGAATCTGGATCACTCTTTCGATTTCCTTATCTCTGCCAACAATGCGGTCGATTTTTCCTTCCTTTGCTTTCAGCGTCAGGTTTTCACAGTGTGCGCTCAGGAATTTATATTTTTTCCGTTCCTTTTCCTGCTGGCGTTTCTCCTTGGAGCTGGTTCGTTTACCGTCATTGGGCTCCGGTTCCTCCGCTTCATCGCCGTTGTAGGGTTCCATTGCATTTTGTGCAAAGGGGTTAAAGATATCGCCGTTTCCGTCCTCACCGCTCATATCAGGCATATTAAACATCTGCATAAACGGCATCGACTGCGCGCCGCCCATATCGAAGCTGTCTCCAAACGTATCTATCAATCCTGCCATCTGGTCATCCATTGCGTCAAGCTGTTCATCGGTGATTCCCATTTTATCCAGCAAATCCGTTACCGGTTTGATATTCATTTCTTTTGCACATTTGATACACAAGCCTTCATTGACCGATTTATCGCCATCCATTCGGGTAATAAATACGACCGCCATCCTCTTTTTGCATTTTGAACACAGCATATTTGGATTCATCTATAAAAGAACATCCTTTCCATTTGTTTTTATGTGATTGGAATGAAGCATCTTACCTGCAAGTTTTTCTTTTCGTCCCATTCCGGTTTTATCTTCCGGTACTCTATTTTCCTCTGACTTTTTCCTTTCCAGTTTCCATTATAGCGTGACTTTATGAACAATTCATGTCAAGCTTCTCACAAAATTTCTATGCAAACAGACTCAGGGGATCAAACAGGTAGAATTTGCTCAAAATCAGGGTGTTCAGAATGATCCCCTGATTACAATATTTCATGCCGCCCACAAAATAGAACAGCAGTTTGAAAACGATGCAGACAAGATACAAATTGATTGACGCCTGCAAAAAGCCCATGATCCCCCCAAGGAAACGGTCGATTGGGGACAAAATCGGCGAGCGGAATACAAAATGAATCGCCGATGTCAGCATACGAACCACCCCTCCCAAAATGGCGAAGAGCACCGTAAACAGTACAACCGAAATGCAGCCGCGCACCGCAGGTCCAATAACCGATTGTTCCAGCGCCGAAGCAAGGCTTGACGTTCCACTTGCAATCACCTGCGAGATGACATCCGCATCAATGCCAATGCCGAGAACATTTGCAGACAGTCTTGGAAGCTGCTCCAGTCCCGCTTCCAGCTGTGTGACAATGTCCGCAAGCTGTCCTCCCTGAAGATTGCGGTTGAGAAACGCCGTCACCTCCGTTTTCAGGAAATGGTCATATACAATCACCGCTCCCTGTTTGGAAAGAAATGCTGCTCCGAAGAAAGCCACAAGCCGTCCCAGAAATTTAAAAATGCCGGTTACAAAGCCGCGCTGGGAATTTTGCGCGATTGTCAGCAAAATCACCAGTACCGCGACCAGGTCATAGGCAAGAATCACCAGTTTATCCATTCTTGCATCCTCCTTTTTTATCGAATGGGAAACCTCTGCATCGTACTACGATTTGTATTTACGCAGGTCTGCGGGAAGAAAACAGCGGCTCATCCTTCTTTTCATCCTTGTTATCCTTTTTATTGGACTTAGAATCCTGCTGTTTTTCCTTTGTGCTTTCACTTTGCGGTGTTTTAGAAGATTCCGCCTGACCGGAATCTTCGTCTGAATCTTTATTTGAATCTTCGTCTGAATCCTTATCCGAATCTTTGTTGCTGGACACTGCCGGACGTCTGGAACTGCTGTTTTTCTCCTGTGGGTCTGCTGGTTCCTGTACAGAAAACTCCGGCTCTACATCTTCATCCTGAACTGGCACCTGATCCATCCACTGATTGACTGACTCTGACGAATCATCTGGATCATCCCAGTCGGAATCGATTGCAGGGGGTTCCGGTTCTTCCACCTGTTGTTCTCCTTCCAGTTCGGATTGTACCGGCTCCTCGCGCTCAATAAAGCCTTCCTCGTAAACCGTCTCCGGCTCGGATTCACCGATCGTCATTTCCGGTTCTTCGTCATTCGCACTGTTCTTCATACCATTGAGGATTCCTGCCAGCAAATCCAAATCTTCCTGGCTCTGTTCTTCTTCCTCCGTGCCATCCGGCAGCTGCTTCGGCGCGTGATTGGTAAAGAGTGAGAATTTCGACGGTGTGGTCAGTGGCAAACGAACAATTTCGGTTGTCGTCATCGCATAGATGGAATTGCCCATCGGCTGGATATCGTAGTACGATTCATTGGATTCTTCCTTGATCATTTCGCAGTCATACGCACTGTACTCGCAAAATGAAGAAGCGCCCAACACCATGATGGTGTTGCCGTATGCTTTGATTTTCTGAATACTGTCGGTCAACGTCTTTGTTCCATTGAGTGTGAAAAAGTCGCTTGCAACCGATGCCAATGTATATTTTCTATCCTGCTCATAGTTTCCGAAAACCAGCGCGACACCGTTTTCATACATTGAAAATGCTGCCAGCGACTGTCCCTTATAGTCGAACTGACCGATAATCTTCCCGTCTGGACTCATGATGAAAGCGGATCTGTCGGTAATGCAGCGCACATTTGCCCCGTCAAATTCCACCGCTAAAATCAGCTGATTCGCCAGTTCATAACGGTTTTGTTCCTTGCCGTTTTTGAGCACCGTCAATGCGTTTTTGAGTTCCCCCTGCTCCACATAGGAGGAGGCAATCGCAATGTTCGAACCGTTGCCGGACATTGCCAAGGCTGTAACCGCATTATCTGTTTTCCAGGTATACAGTTCCCTTTGCTTTGCATCCTGCACCTGCACCTGCGTCTGTGCGTTTTCGGTTTGCGTTGCTATCGCGATACAGCCATTTTCTGAAATATCTCCGCAGCGAATTGCGCTGTCTGTTTTTCCGCTGTAAAACAGATTGTTTCTGCTGTATGCTGCATAGGTTTTGGAACCGCGGTCGTAATTGAGCAGCATGGTGCCGTTGGTTTTGATCTGCGGATTGCCCATTCTGTGCAGCGCGCTGTAAACCTCGCTGCCGCTGGTGTTATAAAAATAAATGGTTGTTTCATTGAGCATCACCAGACTGCTTTCGTTCTGGTACATTCCTTTGACCTTGCCGCCCGGCGCATCGATTGGATAACCTGGACCTCCCTTAATCATATCCAGAACGGAAGAAAGTCCGGCAAAGCTCGGTGTACTCATCATGCTGGAAAGAAAATAGGTTCCTGCCAGTATCAGTGCAATCAAGCCCAGCACCTTCAGACTTCGCCTGCGCATTTGTTTTCTTTTCAGCGCTTTAAAATCTGTCACCTTTGCCATACTGTTTTCATCCTTCCAATATATCGGCGGTTTCACCGCTTATCTTCATTGATTCACTGTCATAAAAAACCCGATCAAGGTACAATCCCCATGCCGGCGCTGTCGCTCCTGCCTGTGCGCGGTCTTTGCTGCTGATAATCTGAGGGATACATCCGGCTGGCTTGATCCCTGCCGAGATCTCCAAAATGGTTCCAACCATGATCCTTACCATATTATATAGAAACCCGTCGCCCTCCACATAAAAGGTCACACGCTCGCCGCTGCGCACCATTCCACAGTCAGTGATGGTGCGGACATGATCTTCCACCGAAGAATTTGCTGCGCAGAATGCTGAAAAATCATGTGTGCCGATAAAATCTCTGCACTGGCGATTGCAAAATTCCACATCGATCGGACAGCGGTAATCATAAACCTGGCGGTACGCAAACGGGTCTTTGATGTGGCTGTTGTTGATTTGATAGACATAGCGTTTTCCTTTACAGTTATAGCGTGCGTGAAAATCCATCGGTACCTCGCGGCAATCAGTCACTGCAATATCGTACGGCAGTTTTACATTGAGTGCTTTCACAAAGCTGTCGCATGGAATTCGGCTGTTTGTTTTCACACTGACACAGAACATATTCGCATGAACGCCGCTGTCCGTCCGTGAACATCCCTTGATATCCTCCCGACAACCCAACACCTGTTCCATTGCATCCTGCAAAACCTGTGCCACGGTAACAGCATTTTTCTGCACCTGAAAGCCATGATAATTTGTTCCCTGATAACGAATTGTCAGGAGAAGATTTCTTCTTTGTGCCATACGATCTCCTTCTCTGCCGATAGTTTCCGCATCCATTTGATGTTTCAATCCGCTTTGGACGAAGCTGCTAGACGCTTGTCTTAGCTTCCTTATTATAACAGACTTCTGCGATTCTGTCATTATCACAGCGCACAATAAAATATAAATTTATTTTTCCGATTCCGTGAAAGCTTTTTCTCTTGATAAAATCCGCCCGTTTTCGGCAATATCCACATGGATACAAGTTACCTGCTAATAAAAAACTCCCCACGCAAAGAACAGCGTCGGAGAGTTTTCAGTCACTTTATAAAATTCGCAGCTTTTATCAAACCATTTTTGGAAAGTAAATATTGATTACAATGACCGCTGCCAAACACAACAGCATCACTGCGAGTGCAACAAAATCGCGCTTACTGTATTCCAGCTGCTTCATTCTGGTTCTGCCTTCACTGCCGTGATAACAGCGGCACTCCATCGCGAGCGCCAGCTCATCCGCACGGCGGAAAGCCGACACAAACAGCGGAATCAAAACCGGAATCAGGGCTTTGGCGCGCTGCACCAGATTTCCTTCCTCCATGTCCGCGCCTCTTGCCTTCTGCGCGTTCATAATTTTATCGGTTTCTTCAATCAGTGTTGGAATGAAACGCAGTGCAATCGTCATCATCATTGCAATCTCATGTACCGGCACCTTAATGCGTTTAAGTGGACCCATCAGCACTTCGATTGCATCGGTCAATTCAATCGGCGAAGTCGTATAGGTCAGCAGCGAGGTTCCGGCAATCAAACACATAATGCGCACCGCCATCATAATTGCCATTGTGACACCCTCGCGGTAAATATGGAGGAAGCCCCACGATACCAGCGGTTCGGTCGGGCCTGTAAAGAAAAACAGGTTCAGAACTGCGGTGAAAATGATGATCGGCACCACCGGCTTCAAGCTTTTGATAACAAGCCTTGCTGAAAGCTTGGAAACGGCGTACATACCGACGACCATCAGGATACTCAGCAGCAATCCGAGCGGTCGGGAGGCGACAAAGAGAATGACGATATACAGCACCGAAGCAATGATCTTCATTCTCGGGTCCATTTTATGGATGAAGGAATAGCCGGGGAAATACTGTCCGATAGTAATATCTCTAAGCATTTTTCCGCCCCTCCTTTTGCTCAAACAGATCAAGTACCTGTTTTTTTGCCGCTTGAACGGTGTAGGTATGTGGATCGACCTGATAACCCATCTGCGCCAAACGAGTAAAGATGCGCGTTACCTGCGGAACGGCAAGCCCCATCTTCTCGATTTCTTCCGCGTGCTCAAAGACCTTTTCGGTATCGTCATACATGAACACCTTGGACTGGTTCATAACCAGCACTTTATGGGCAAATTTTGCCACGTCCTCCATGCTGTGCGAAACGATGAGAACGGTGTTTTTCTGATCTTTCTGATACTCCTGAATCTGTCCGAGGATGCGGTCTCGGCCTTTCGGGTCCAGACCAGCGGTCGGTTCGTCCAAAATGAGCACCTTTGGATTCATCGCCAAAACGCCTGCAATGGCAACCCTTCTCTTTTGTCCGCCGGAAAGCTCAAACGGCGATTTATGCATCATTTCCTCTGTAACGTTGACGAACGCTGCCGCCTGACGAACACGGCGGTCAACCTCTTCATCGCTCAAGCCCATATTTTTAGGGCCAAAGGAAATATCTTTATAAACGGTTTCTTCAAAAAGCTGATATTCGGGATACTGAAAAACCAATCCCACTTTGAAGCGGATATCGCGCAACTTTGTTTTGTCCGCCCACATATCCTCTCCGTCAATATAGATTTTGCCGGAGGTCGGTTTCAGCAGACCGTTCAGATGCTGGATCAAGGTCGATTTTCCCGAACCTGTATGTCCGATAACGCCGACCATCTCTCCTTCTTCTATGGAAAGGTTTACGTCCTGAATTGCCATTTTAACAAAGGGAGTTCCTTCCGAATAAACATGACTTAAATGTTCTGTCCGAATAACTGCCATCTTTTTTCTTCATTCCTTTCATCGCGCCGCCGCTGGGCTTACGGTACAGCTACCTCCTGTTTGCGAGGATACCGTCCCGCACGATTTGCTTGGATTTTGCTCGTCTGACCAAAAACAAAAGTTTTTGGTCGAGCTTTTTTCAAAAAGCTCGCGGTTACCAAAGGCAGAGCCTTTGGTAGGGTTTGGGACAACGTCCCAACGATAA
>CAMNVW010000077.1 GCA_946563605.1 uncultured Clostridia bacterium
AATAAGCGACAAGCACCGAAACAAAGTATGATTTGATGCTGTTGGAATACGGTAGCAGAAAAGCAAAACTGGTCAAGGAAGATGTGGACAATATTCAGGTGATGTATCTCGAACCATAAAAAGAAGCATTGAGGGGGATTTTTCTATAAAGGAGAGAATAACATGGGTTCGATTGGCGTTTACATCCATATTCCGTTTTGCCTGTCGAAATGCCCCTACTGCGATTTTTATTCGCTAAAGTATAATGAGCAGACGGCGGCAGATTACTGCAAAGCGGTCATCAGGGCAATCGACACATCTGCAGCAAAGGGCAGAGCGGTGGACAGCATTTATTTTGGCGGCGGCACACCGGTCCTGCTTGGAGAAAAACTGTTGGAAATACTAGCGGCTCTCAAGCGGCAGTTTGCGGTGGACAAGGACTGCGAAATTACGCTGGAGGCAAATCCGGCGGCGATGACCTTGCAAACCTTGCAAAAGCTGTGCGAGGGCGGCTTTAACCGCATTTCGATGGGGGTGCAGTCCGCATCGGATCGCGAGCTTTCTTATCTGGGGCGGCGGCACAGCTTTGAGCAGGCGGTAGAGAGCGTGCAGCTTGCAAAGGTAGCTGGTTTTCACAATATCTCGGTCGATTTGATGCTGGGCACGCCGGAGCAGACAAACGCGTCCATCGACCGCTTTGTGCAAACCTTTTCGGATTTGGATGTGCAGCATATTTCGGGCTATTTGCTCAAAATTGAGCCAGGTACGCCGTTTGCAAAACAGCAGATACAAAACATCTGCCCGGATGAAGAGCACAGCGCCGATCTGTACCTGCACACCATCGAACAGATGGAGCGGCACGGTTTTTTGCAGTATGAGGTATCCAACTTTGCAAAGCCGCATTTCGAGAGCCGGCACAATTTAAAATACTGGCGCTGTGAGGAATATCTTGGGATTGGACCGGCGGCACATTCCTTTTTGAACGGCAAACGGTTTTATTTTCCGCGGGATTTAAAAGGATTCCTTGCAAGGGAAAATGTCTGGGAAATGGTGGAGCCAGACGGCAGCGGCGGTGATTTATTTGAGTATGTGATGCTGCGCCTGCGCTTAAAGGAGGGCGTCAATCTCGGAGACTTAAACCGCCGCTTTCAACAGGACACCGCACCGCTTGCACGCCGCGCCGAATTTTTGCGCAAGCACGGTCTGGTCTGCTTTGATGGGGAGAACATCTCGCTTACCGCACAGGGTTTTCTTGTTTCTAACAGCGTTATCGTCGATTTGCTGGAATATTGTTAGAAAGCCGACAAGATTTTGTTCAATGGCACTTGTACACCATTTTTGATTGTGTTACAATAAAGTTGATATCCTTTTTCGTAAGACAGAAAAAAGAGTTGTGTTACAATTTTTCATATAGAACAAAAAGGCGTGGGGGAGGAAACTGTTTATGAAGATTCTTGTGCTGGATGGATTTGCTTTAAATCCTGGGGATTTGAGCTGGAATGGAATCAAGAAATTAGGAACGACCGTCGTCTATGACCGCACCGAACAGGCGCGCATTATCAGCCGTATTGGCGATGCGGAGGTCGTGCTGGTCAACAAATGCCCGATTTCCAGGGAAACAATGGACGCTTGTCCAAATCTGAAGCTGATCTGTGTTACAGCCACCGGCTATAACACTGTAGATATTCAGGCGGCAAAGGAGAAGGGAATTTTGGTCTGCAATGTGCCGACCTATGCGACAGAATCGGTGACACAGCACGTTTTTGCGATGCTGTTTGCGATCGCCAACCATATCTTCGAGCACGCGCAGTCGGTCAGAGCCGGAGAATGGCAAAAAGCTTCGGACTTTACCTACCGCAAATTCCCGATTTTTGAGCTGGCAGGTCAGACAATGGGAATTATCGGTATGGGACGCATCGGACAAAGCGTGGCAAACGTCGCCAAAGCATTTGGCATGAAGGTGCTGTGTTACAGCAAAGAAGCCAAACCTGAATTGGAGGACGAACAGCTGAAATTTGTTTCCTTTGAGGAGTTGCTCGCCCATTCGGATATTATCTCCCTGCACTGTCCGCTGACCGAGCAGACCAAAAATATGATCTGCCGCGAAAGCATCGCGAAGATGAAACGCGGCGTAATTATCATCAACACAGCGCGCGGCGAAATTATCAATGAAATGGATCTTGCCAACGCGCTGGCAAGCGGCAAGGTCGCTTACGCGGCAATCGACGTGCTTTCCGAGGAGCCGCCGGTGCATGGTTCTCCACTGCTGGAACAGTCCCGTTGTCTGGTGACACCGCATATCGCATGGGCGCCATTGCAGGCAAGAAGAAGATGTATGCAGATCGTGGAAGACAATATCCGTGCTTTCCAGGAAGGCAAGCCACAGAATGTCGTGACTCTGTAATTTTTGAAGAAATGCAAACCCCCTCATCCGCATTTTCGGATGAGGGGGTTTGTGTTTGTGATGATGTTTTCCACGTTTTGCCGGTTAACTTGTGGAAAATCTGCTTACAGATTTTCCAGTTCGTCCGAATCAATGACCACATCGGTTGGAAGATCGAGCGGACAATGAATGAGCACTTCTCCGCGCTTCATCGGGCGGTCGATTTTTTGCTTTCGGATGGCGCGGATGACGCGAAACACCAATTCCTTTGGAATAGGACCGGTGGTTTTCACGCTGACGGTCGGAACCGATTCAAAGACGGTGGCGGCGCGGTGGGTGACAATCTTGCGTTCGCCGCGCAGTTCCTCGCGCCCAAACCAGTCTCCGCGGGCACAGCGGTTGCCTCTGACGGTGATGATTCCGTCGTTTTCTTCTACTTCCAGTGAACAATGATTTTTACATACAGAACACTGCATTTGTACCATGTTTTTTCTCTCCTTGTGTTGCGTTGATTAGTAGTAGCGGCGACGGCTGATGCGGCGGTATTTTTTGCGGCGTTTTGAGCGGATGACGATCAGAACGATATATATCGCTACAAAGATCAGCACGAATAAAAAGATAAACTTAAACCAGAACTGCTGAAACAGCTTGTGGATCTGGTCGAGCGCAATCAGCAGCGAGCTTGCCTCGACGGCTTCTGCCGCAATCAAATCGACCGTCCCTAATTCACTTCCGTATAAAATCAGCTTGAGGGTTCCTAACTTTTTCCCCTTTTCGACCGGTGCGTCGATGTAATCGTTTTCCCCAATGCGCTCACCGTCCAGGTTGTAGGCGATGCGGCGGACATTGGAAACGTCGATGTTGCTTGGAATCAATGCGGAAAAAGTTTGTCCGCTGACAAGCTGCAAATGACTTTTGCCGTCTTTGGAAAGGCGGACATTGTTGATGCTGCTGACCTTGTCGCCCTTTTCAACGATGGTCTTTGCCTTGTAGGTGTCGAACACCCAGTCATAGAATTTTGCAGTCAGGACAAACGCCTGATTAGGGGTGATATAGCCGCCGTTTTCGTCCATATAAGGCGCGCCCATCAAAACCAGCAGATATTCGTAGCCGTCCTTGGTAGCGGTGGTGATCAGGCATCGTCCTGCTTCTTCCAGCGTTCCTGTTTTGGTGCCGGTGATCTGCGGATAATAAAATCCTGAGCCTTCCACTATCATTTTGTTGGTATTGTCCCAGTGCAGATTGTCCTGTTTGTTGGTAGGTCCGGTATCGTAACTCGGGGTGGAGGCAATTTTGCGGAAGGTATCGTTCTGCAAAGCGTATTTGGTGATTAGGTATAAATCGTAAGCGGTGGTATAGTGGTCGGCATCGAATAATCCGTTGGAGTTAGCAAAGTGGGTGTCAATGCAGCCAAGCTCCCGCGCTTTTTCGTTCATCATGTCATAGAACCGCTGCAGGGAGCCGTTGCCGATTTCATACGCGAGCATGACGGCGGCTTCGTTTGCGGAAGGAAGCATGATGGCGTACAACAACTGTTCTACGGTGAGTTCCTCATTGAGGACAATGCCGCCGGTAGAAATTCCGCCGCCGTACATGACGTTGATCTGATAAACATAGTCCTGCAGCTCAGCAGTAAAGGTGAGCTTCCTGTCTAAATCAGGAATGTTTTCGAGCGTCAGAATCGCGGTCATGATTTTTGTCAGCGATGCCGGATATTTGCGGACGTCTGCGTTTCGGGAATGAATCAGGGTGTCGGTCGTAAGTTCCACCATATACACTGCGAGGTTGCTCATCAACGGGTCGCTCTCATCAATAAATGGAACGGTACCCTGGGAAATATCCAGCTTTTTGGCGGCAGAATTGTCGGTGGTGTTGGCAGCAGTTTCGCCGGTTTCGCCGTCGGCTGGTTCAGATTCGGTATCAGTATCCTCCGTTGTCGGTTGTTCTGTTTGAGTGTTTTCAACTTGAGCAGAGAGGGTGTCCGGTTGTATCGCCAACTCTTCGGGTTGTATCGCCAACTCTTCGGGTTGTATCGCCAACTCTTCTAGTTGGCGGGCAGATACGCCTGAGGTCAGTGTGCCGCAAATCATGATGCAGGAAAGCAGAAGCGATAACAGTCGTTTCATAGTTTCACAGTCCTTTCGGTTGAGTTCTATATGTGTAATAAATTTCAGATAGGATTACTCTTTATTATAATATACAGAAAAAGATTTGTAAAATCATTTGACAAAGAAAAGGGAAAAAGCAGGGAAGTTTTACGGGATGTTCATATTAGGGTGTAAATTTTTATGCATTCCCATTTCGTGCTTGAAAAAATAAGAGGTGTGCGGTAAGATAAAATGGTATTGGACAAAGGGGAGAGAGTAGTATGATTTATCTGACGGGAGATCTGCACGGCGATATGGAACGCTTCAAAAGCAAGGAAATCAAGAAGCTGAAAAAAGGCGACACGCTGATTGTGTGCGGAGATTTCGGGTTTGTGTGGGATGGCTCTAAAAAGGAAAAGTCCATTCTGAAAAAGCTGGGAAAAAGAAAATATCAGATTTTATTTGTCGAAGGCACGCACGATAATCTGGATTTACTCGCGGAGTATCCGCTGGAGGATTGGAACGGAGGCAAGGTGCGCCGAATTTCCGGCTCGTTGCTGAAATTGGAGCGCGGAAGCGTATTCGAGATAGAGGGCAAAAAGGTGTTTGCATTTGGCGGAGGCGAAAGTCCAGAAATGGATATCCGTGCAAACGATGGAACATGGTGGGAGCAGGAACTGCCCACAGAGGAGGAAATCACTGCTGCGCGCGCAGTATTGGCAGCGCATGACAATGATGTAGATTATATCGTTACCCATGAGTGCAGCACGGCGGTGCGGCATTTTATTGATATGGACGGCGAACACACCAATCTGATGACCCATTTCTTTGATGAGATCACAGAACAGGTCAAATTCAAAAGATGGTACTTTGGATGTTATCATATGGACAAGGTGGTTCCACCCAGGTATTATGCGACCTTTGCAAAGGTTTTACCGTTAGAATAAAAAGGAGGCTGTTTGTATGTCAAGCTATGTGACAAGAAAAACCCCCGGAAATACCGCGTGGTTTACTCATGACCGCTTTGGTTTGTTTATTCATTGGGGATTATATTCGATGGCGGCTCGCCACGAGTGGATGAAAACCCGTGAAAGAACGCCGGAAGAAAAATATGACCTGTATTTTAAATACTTCGACCCAGATTTGTATGACCCGAAGGAGTGGGCGCGGCAGGCAAAAGCGGCAGGTATGAAGTATGTGGTGTTCACAACCAAGCATCATGAGGGTTTTTGTATGTTCGACAGTCAGTACACCGATTATAAATGTACCAACACGCCGGCAGGCAGGGATTTGACAAGGGAATTTGTCGATGCTTTTCGTGCCGAGGGAATCCGCATTGGATTTTATTATTCGCTGATTGACTGGCATCATCCTGATTTCACCATCGACGTGAACCACCCACGCCGCGATGATCCAGACGCAAAACAGCAGAACGAAGGCAGGGATATGCACCGTTATGCGGAATATATGCGCAACCAGGTGCGTGAATTGCTGACCAACTACGGCAAAATTGACATCATGTGGTTTGATTTTTCCTATAGCCAGCGCCATGGTGAAGGAGAAAAGTCCTGGCTGGGCGGCAAGGGCAAGGATGACTGGGAAGCGGAAGAACTGATTGCGTTGGCAAGAAGCCTCCAGCCGGAAATCATCATCGACAACCGCACCGAGATCGAACAGGACTTATGGACGCCGGAACAGTTCCAGCCGACAGACTGGTTCCGCCATCCAAAGACAGGGGAACTGGTCGTTTGGGAAACCTGCCAGACCCTGTCCGGTTCATGGGGATATTACCGCGATGAATACACCTGGAAATCGCCGGAAATGCTGTTGAGAATGTTGATCAGCACAGTGTCCAACGGCGGCAACCTGATTATGAACGTAGGACCGACTGCACGCGGATATTTTGATTCCCGTGCGCAGGACGCGCTCAAGGTCTATGCTGACTGGATGAAATACAACAGCCGTTCCATCTATGGCTGCACCAAGGCAGAGCCGGAGTTCAAAACGCCGGCAGACTGCCGTCTGACACAAAGCGAGGACGGCAAACGGCTGTATATCCACCTGTTTGCCTATCCATTTGATAATTTTAAGGTGGAAGGCTTAGCAGGCAAGGTGGAGTATGCACAGTTTTTGCATGACGGCAGCGAGGTCAAATTCACCGAAGGCAAGGTAGACCTCATCAGTGATGACAAACA
>CAMNVW010000078.1 GCA_946563605.1 uncultured Clostridia bacterium
CAGGCTATCCATGTGGTCGAATACCATGCGGACGCTCTCGAATACCGGCAGACCGTTTTCATCGTAATCCGGTATCAGCATATAAACCTTGTGGTTTGCAGCTTTGAACTCGTTGGAAACGATGTTCTGAACATTTGCAGCGGATAATGCGAAGGAGATTAGTGTTGGTGGAACATGGATGTCCTCAAAGGAACCGGACATCGAGTCTTTACCGCCGATTGCAGCGCATCCCAGTTCGAGCTGTGCTTTCAGTGCACCAAGCAGTGCCTGGAACGGTTTGCCCCATTTCATCGGGTCGCTGCCGATTTTCTCGAAGTATTCCTGGAAGCTCAGCCAGCATTTTTCTCTGGAACCGCCGACTGCAATTACCTTCGCGATGGATTCTACTACTGCAAGCATTGCGCCGCGGAATGGATTTGCATCGGAAATATATGGGTTAAAGCCCCATGCCATGATTGAGCAGGTGTTGGTCTCGCCGTGACGCAGCGGAATCTTTGCAACCATTGCCTGTGCAGGGGTCAGCTGTGTTTTGCCGCCGTATGGCATCAGGACGGTGTTTGCGCCAACGGTGGAGTCGAAGCGGTCGGACAGACCTTTCTGAGAACATACGTTGAGGTCGCCCATAACCTTTTCGAATTTTTCCTTCATAGAAATGCCCTTGCCGCAGCAGCATTTACATTCTTTTTCTGCCGGTGCAGTAACGACAACGCTTGTATATTTTGCAGCGCCGTTGGAGTTGAGGAACTCTCTGGACAGGTCAACGATGGTCTTTTCTCTCCAGGACATCACGAGTCTTGGTTCCTCGGTCACCTGTGCGACAACGGTTGCCAGCAGGTTTTCTTTGTCTGCTGCCTGCATGAATTTTTCAACGTCCTCTTTTGCAACAACAACTGCCATTCTCTCCTGAGATTCGCTGATAGCAAGCTCTGTGCCGTCCAGACCGTCATATTTTTTCGGTACCAGATCGAGGTTGATCTTTAAGCCGTCTGCCAGCTCGCCGATTGCAACCGAAACACCGCCTGCACCAAAGTCGTTGCAGCGTTTGATCATGCGGGTTACATCGCCGTTGCGGAACAGACGCTGAATCTTTCTTTCCTCAGGCGCGTTGCCTTTCTGTACCTCTGCGCCGCAGCTGGAAAGGGATTCCACATTGTGGGATTTTGAGGAACCGGTTGCACCGCCGCAGCCGTCGCGTCCGGTCTTGCCGCCGAGCAGGATAACAACATCGCCCGGGATTGGTTCTGCGCGGACAACATTTTCTGCCGGAACCGCACCGACAACTGCGCCGACTTCCATACGTTTTGCAACATAGCCAGGATGATACAGCTCGCTTACCTGTCCGGTTGCCAGACCGATCTGGTTGCCGTAGGAGCTGTAACCTGCCGCCGCTGTGGTGACGATCTTTTTCTGCGGCAGTTTGCCTTTGATGGTATCCTCAAACGGAGTCAGCGGGTCAGCCGCGCCGGTAACACGCATTGCCTGATAAATGTATGCACGTCCGGACAGCGGGTCACGGATCGCACCGCCCAGGCAGGTTGCTGCACCGCCGAATGGCTCGATCTCGGTTGGATGGTTGTGAGTCTCGTTCTTAAACTGGAGCAGCCAATCCTGTTCCTCGCCGTCAACATCGACTTTGATCTTGACAGAGCAGGCGTTGATCTCTTCGGACTCGTCGAGGTCGTTGAGCAGACCTTTCTTCTTGAGCGCCTTTGCGCCGATGGTTGCCAGATCCATCAGGGTCATCGGTTTGTTTTTGCCTGCATGAACGGTTTTTCTCAGCTCGATATATTCGTTGTAAGCGTCTTTGATGTAATCGCTCTCGATGTCCACGTTCTCGATCTGGGTAGAGAACGTGGTATGACGGCAGTGGTCAGACCAGTAGGTGTCGATCATGCGGATCTCGGTGATGGTCGGCGCACGTTTTTCGGTCTCTTTAAAATATTTCTGGCAGTAGGTGATATCGCCCAGATCCATTGCCAGACCGTAGTGGCTGATAAATTCTTTGAGTCCCTGCTCGTCCAGCGCGCAGAAATCCTCCAGTACCGCTACATCTGCCGGAACTTCAAACGGGGTGTGCAGGGTTTCAGGAGTTTCCATGGTTGCTTCCATCGACTCAACAGGGTTGATGAGGTTTGCTTTGATGCGGGTCAGTTCCTCATCGGAAACGCCGCCGATAACGTAAACCTTTGCGGAAGCAACGGTTGGACGTTCGTTCTGTGCAGCCAGCTGGATACACTGTGCAGCGGAGTCTGCGCGCTGGTCAAACTGACCTGGCAGGAACTGTACTGCGAACACCTTTTCATCCTGCGCAAAGGCTGGCAGGACATCATAAACATTGTCTACCTGCGGTTCAGAGAAGATCGTGTTTTTTGCAAGTTCAAAATCCTCTTCCGAAATATCCTCCACATCGTAACGGTTCAGGATACGGACAGAGGATGCGGATTGAATACCCAAAGAATTGTGGATGTCAGAAAGAACGCCCTGCGCCTCAACAGCGTATGGAGTTTTCTTTTCGACATATACTCTGTAAACTGACATAGTTCGCACACTCCTAAAAAACTTTTGTTTTCTCTCTTTTGCTTTTCTGCCCTCCCGCAGAAAATCCGCAGGAAGTATTTTGTTTCATTATACCATAATTTTCTTCGGTTTGTATACTGATATTATCTGACACGGTGAAAAAAATCGACCGATTTCACGGCAATCTTTGCTAATATTTAATAAAAAAATCCCGTTCGCTTCTGTTTTCATCAAAATCGAGCCTTTTTGCCGCCAGAGAATCGACCTGAATCCACAGAGTACCCTCTCTGATTTTTTGCAGCATCCGCTGGATGTTTTCTTCCTCACCCTGCAAAAAAAGTTCTACCGAACCGTCATCAAGGTTTTGGACCCATCCGCCGACGCTCCATTCATTCGCCGCACGCAGCGCGTAGTACCGAAAGCCAACGCCCTGTACACGTCCGGTGACAATCGCGCGGTATTGTACCTGCATGACCGACCACCTTTCTTTCGCTAGATAATCTCCCCGACACAGTAATCATCCGTCGCGCCGGTAATCTTGACATCATGGATCTGTCCGCAAAGCTCCTGCTGCACCTTTACACAGACCGGCGTATAGTTTTGGGTGTAGCCGTGCTGCATCCCGTCGATGCGCTCGGTCTCGAACAGGACGCTTTCCTGCAAGCCTACCTGCGACTGCAAAAATTCCCTGCGGCTCTGATCGGTCACCTGCACCATCTGATGGCTGCGCTCTTCCTTTTGGTGGTTGGTCAGCTGGTCGGGCATCTTTGCGGCGCGCGTACCAGGGCGGACAGAATAGGCAAAGACGTGCGCCTTGCCAAAACCGATCTCCTTTGCAAATGCAAGCGACTGCTCAAATTCTTCCTGTGTTTCCCCGGGGAAACCAACCATAATATCGGTCGTGATGGACGGATTCTCAAATTTTTGGCGGATACGCGCGGACAAATCGCGGTAGAACGCGGTATCATAATGGCGGTTCATCCGCTTTAAGGTCGCATCACAGCCGCTTTGCAGCGAAAGATGAAACTGCGGACAGAATTTCGGCAGCGACGCCAAAATCTCAAGGTTTTGGTCGGTGAGCATCAGCGGCTCCAGTGAACCCAGACGCACGCGCTCGATTCCCTCGGTGGTGCAGGCAAGCGTCACCGCATCCACCAGATGGCAGCCAATATCCTTTCCGTAGCTGGACAGGTCGATTCCCACCAGAACGACCTCCTTGTAGCCCTTCGCGCTCAAATCGTACAGTTCGAGCTTTAATTCATCCAGCGGCTTTGAGCGGTTGAAGCCCCTTGCATACGGGATGATACAGTAGGAGCAGTAATGCTCGCATCCATCCTGAATTTTGATGAACGCCCTTGTGCGCTCCAAAAAGCTGTCCGCGTGCATCTGCTCAAAGCGTTCCTCTTTGGTGTGCGGGGTAATCTGCACGATACGCTTGCCGTCTTTGAGATACTGGTTGACGCTCTCCAGCACCTTTTTCTTTTCGCCTGCGCCGACAAGGATATCCACCTCACTCAGCTGCTGTGCTTCCTTTGGAAACGCCTGCGGAAAGCATCCTGTCATCGCAATGACTGCCGATGGGTTCTGCCGCTTCATGCGGTGGATGATCTGACGGGTCTTTTTATCGCCGGACGCTGTTACTGTGCAGGAATTGATGACATACACGTCAGCCATGTCGCTGCTTTCCACAATGTCATATCCATACGCCGCAAACTGCTGCATCATGATCTGTGTTTCATACTGGTTTACCTTGCATCCCAATGTATAGAACGCTGCTCGCATAGTTCCTCTTTTCTCCGGTGCTGCTCCGGTACCCTGTTTACTTACAGCAAATGAAGTTCCTGTTTTGGGGATCATTTTCCCTTTTTCATAACAAAATCAGATATGTTGCTGATTTTCTCCATACAATCTTTGTATTGATAGCTATTGAAAATATTCTACAAATAAATTATAATGAATTTAAACTGTAAATACAACCGCCTTTCGACAAAAGATCGCGTCGAAATTCCGGTAATATTTTACCATAACAAAGGAGAGATTTTATATGAAACGTGAAAATATCATGCTCAGAACCATCAACGACGTCAAAGCCTTTGTCAATGCTGTGACAAAATATAATTTTAAAGTTGATCTTCTCTCCGGCAGATATGTCGTAGACGCAAAATCAATCATGGGCATTTTCGGTCTGGACCTTTCCAAAGAGATCACCATGGAGATCCATTCTGACGATTGCGAAGAATTCCTCGATGAAGTAAAACCGTTCATCGTCAAATAAACCTTTCGCATTTCCCAATGATACCGCAGCAAAAAAGGAGCCCTTGTAAGGCTCCTTTTTTTGTTTGCTTTTTATACTGCGCTGCGTTTTTGTTTTGGAAGATTGCCGCGGTAAACGTCAAAAAAGTTTTTCAGCACAGGATGCAGCAGGTCCTCCCGCTCCATTTTGCGGTACTGTGCTTCGTTTACCCAGCAAAAATCCACCACTTCTTCCGGCTGCATGATAATCTGCTCGTCCGCAATGTCCTTGCACACCACAAAGGTATCCAAAAAGCTGTGCAGACGGCGTTCCTGTCCCACAAGGATCAGCTCCTGCGGCGCAAACACCAAGCCTGTTTCCTCGCGCGTTTCCCTGACGGCGGCGGTGAGGGCATCCTCACCCACCAGTGCGGAGCCGCCGGTACACGCCCATTTGAGCCCGAAAGGAATCTCGGGATGACGCTGGGTCAACAGAACCTCTTGCCGGCTGTTATAGACCCAGATATTCACCACCAGATGATAGTCTCCATCCGCAATGGGTTCTCCCCGCAGGTGCCGCCGTCCGATTTTCACCCTGTCGGCATTGTAAATATCCCAGTATTCCGCCATCCTTTTTTCTCCTTTCCATATGGTCAATGGATTCATTTTTTTCTATCAAGTGATAACGTTGCCCTCTATACCAACCTTCTAATCTTATCCTCCAGTGTGCCTGGAAGCAGGTCCATCACCGGCAGCTGCGGCATTACATAGCAGCCAGGCTTCTGGTTCATGGTTGCTCTTGCGCAAGCTACCATAATCTGCGAGGTCAGTGCAGGGTTGTTGATCTTCATGTTGAACTCGAACAGCTGATTGTCCGTCGTTCCGGAGACGCCCTTGCGAACCAGATTTACGCCGTGTCCTTTGTCCATCAGCGCCGCTACCGAATCAACCGCAATCACGTGCGTTTCATCATGTTTAAAATAATCGTCCTCCAGAATCGAGCGTTTGGCCGTTTCAAAATCAAAGCTTTCCTCTAGCTCGATATAAACATTTCTGCGGTGGATGCCGGTTCCAAGCGGAATCGTCATGGAGAGCGCATTTTTTACGCCTTCCTTGCTCTTTGCCGCTACCGAATGTCCCATGCTCATGCCGGGACCAAAGTTAGTGTCGGTGATACCTTTCGGCGCGCAGGCTTCCAGCAGTGTGCGGACAACCGAGTCGGAACCCGGGTCCCATCCTGCGGAAATAACCGATACGGCGCCGGAGGCTTTTGCAGCCTCATCCAAAGAGCAGCGCAGATCCCAGATCTTTTTATGGATATCAAAGCTGTCTACTGTATTGATTCCTTTTGCCAGATATTTCTTTGCATTTTCTTCTACCGAGCGGGTTGGCAAACACAGCAGAACAACCTGCGGTTTGACCGGCAGTTTGTCCACGTCGTCTACAACGCAGACGCCGCACAGTTCTTTTGGCATTTCGCCGTTCAGATTGTGGCGGACAACGCCGACCAGCTCAAAATCCTCTGCTGCTCCAACCGCCTGCAAAGCATATTGACCGATATTGCCATAACCGACGATTGCTGTTTTTATTTTTTCCATAACAAACAGTCCCCTTTCTATTTTTGATTACACAGTAAAACAATCCTTTTAATCTGCTAAAATACTACCACGCAAATTTATTTCCGTCAACCTGCCTTTCCATTTTTGTTTTGGGGGAGTGTCCCTCTCCCTCATTTTTAGCTTCAAGAAGCTAGGAAGCTACTTGTGGGGGTTGCGCCCCCCTAGATGTGGGGGGGAACGCCCCCCCACAAAAAAAGGGTGTGGGGGGGGCGCCCCCCAAACACCACCATAAGGGGGGTAAAAAAAAAATGTGGGGGATAAT
>CAMNVW010000079.1 GCA_946563605.1 uncultured Clostridia bacterium
ACTATGTAGGTCTGGCAGTATCCCTGGCAGTTGTTTCCGTAGCTGCTGCTGGTGCTCTGGCACTCAAAAAATAATTAACATTATTTTTTAAGATGCCGCGAGAAGAACTAAGAATAAATTCTTAGTTCCGCGAGTTTGCCGAACATTCGTTCTTGCAAACTCGGAGTGAAGGCTTAAAGCGTGAAACGCACAACATCGCTGGACGAAAGTCCAGCGATGCTTTTATCAAAGTAATCGGGTTCAAGTCCGAACGCTTTGCAGTTTTAGAAGATGAATTTCTCCTTATCTCTAAAAAATTTGTTTGTCCGAGGTCGGACGCCCAAAATTTGGACGCCAAAGTCGAACACACATCGCCCCGCGGTTCTCCACCCGCGCAAGGGCGAACGAAGAATGACTTCTTCGTTCCGCGAGATTTCAAGCCAGAGGCTTGAAACTCGGGGGATGATGAAGTAAGAATAAATTCTTACTTCCGCGAGATTTCAAACCTTCGGTTTGAAACTCGGAGAATGAGGAACAAAAAAAGACTGCTTGACATCAAGCAGTCTTTTGCGTTATAATGGGAATCAGAAGGACGGCTTCCGTGGGTAGACGGCGGCTGCTCCCAAAATAATTGTTTTACTTGAGGAAGAGCCGCCCCTTAGCCTAGGGAGCGGTTATTTCTTTGTATAAAAAAGCTCGATTGACAAAATCGAGCATAGAGGTTATAATAAATATCAGAAGGACGGCTTCCCGCTGCAACGGGCGGCTGCTCCCAAAAAGAATCTTATTTGAGGAAGAGCCGCCCCTTAACCTAGGGAGCGGTTATTTCTTTATGTAGTTTAAAATACCTAAGATAACCGTAGCCATTAAATCGAGAAGTGCAAGAACTTCTAATGTAGACATAACGGTCACCTCCTTATTGGAGGAACAACCGTGCCGCCCTTCTGATAGGGATAAAATCCCGAGAACAGTATAGCATATCTGTCGAAATTTGTAAACTAAAAGCCTGCTTGACATCAAGCAGGCTTTTGCGCTATAATAGGAATCAGAAGGACGGCTCCTGTTGGTAGCAGGCGGTCGTTCCCAAAGACTTTTTGCTTGAAGAAACGCCGCTCTCGCTTATAGGGCGGTTATTTCTTTGTATAAAAAAGCCCGATTGACAAAATCGAGCATAGGGGTTATAATAAATATCAGAAGGACGGCTTCCGTGGGTAGACGGCGGCTGCTCCCAAAAAGATATCTTATTTGAGGAAGAGCCGCCCCTTAGCCTAGGGAGCGGTTATTTCTTTGTATAAAAAAAGCCCGATTGACAAAATCGAGCATAGGGGTTATAATAAATATCAGAAGGACGGCTCCTGTTGGTAGCAGGCGGTCGTTCCCAAAACATTTTGTGCTTGAAGAAACGCCGCTCTCGCTTATAGGGCGGTTATTTCTTTGTCATGCAAACTGCGATGACGCCGAAGATGATCATTGCGATCAGGTCGAGAAGCATCAAAACTTCTGTTACTGTCATAACAAGTCACCTCCCCATTATGTAATGGGGAACAACCGTGCCGCCCTTCTGATAGGGATAAAATCCCTAGGGAGTAGTATAGCATATTTGTCGAAATTTGTAAACTAAAAGCCTGCTTGACATCAAGCAGGCTTTTGCGCTATAATGGGAATCAGAAGGACGGTCTCTCACTGGGCATGAGAAACGGTCAACTTGTTCAATTTTCAGTTGAAAATTGCCGCTCTCGCGCTTTAAGTGGGGGTGGCTATTTTCTTGTTATTTTATAAACAAGATCGATAACCGCAACGATAAGTAAGCATAATGTTAAAACATCATTTGTACTCATACGGTCACCTCCCTTGGAGTTGACCGCCCGCCCTTCTGATGGGGATAAAATCCCTAGAAAGTAGTATAGCATATCTGTCGAAATTTGTAAATGTCGGCCGCCTGACAAGGGCGGCTGTTTTTTTATGCGCGGCGTGCAGGTTTGGGTGGAATAAAAAGATTTTCTACTTGACCTGACGAGGGCAACGGGGTAAAATAAATGTAATAGATGTTGCAAGGGAGGTCGGACTATGGCAGAGCCGATTCGTTGGCTGGCGCTGGGTTACAGCGTGCCGGTCAATCCATCTAAAAACCGAGTCTATGTCTGGCGAAAACTCAAAGAGTATGGTGCGGAATATTTTAAGCAGGGTGTTGCGTTGTTGCCGTACAACCGTCAAAGCTACACCAAGTTCAAGTATCTTTCGGCGAAGATTTTGGAGATGGGCGGCGAGGCGTCCATTGTCGAGATGAAATTCCTTGACCCGCGCGATGAGCGTGAAACGGTGTCCCGATTCCGTGCGCAGGCGATGGAGGAATTATCTCAGCTGAAAAACGACTGCGCGCAGGTGCTTGCACAGTTGAGCTCCGGCGGACAACTGTTTACCGAGGATCAGACCGAGCAGGTCAAAAAAATGATCCGCCGCTATTCCAAGGCACGCAGCCGCAATCACTTCGGCTTGAGCGCCGCGCAGGACGTCGAGGCGGGTTTATATGCCATTATATCGGCGGCACGGCAGGCATCGGCGGAGCTGTCCGCACAGCTTGCCAGAGCAATGGACAAGGCAATCAAGTAAATCCATCGCAAATATGAAAAAGAAAAATCAACCAAAGCGGATAAATCCAGGCGGCAGGGCATAAAATGAAAACAGCCCTGCCGTATTTTATACATAGCGGTGATGTATATATAATAAGGAAAACAACGGAAAGGAACGATCAATATGTACGAAAATAAAGAGGTACAGCAGACGGCAGTGCTGGCGTCGGTGGACACGGGCGAGTTTGACGCCCAGCGTTCCATCGAGGAGTTGGAGGAACTGGCAAAATCCGCCGGCGCGCAGGTAAAAGGCTGCGTCATTCAGAAAAAGGAAAAGCCGGACCCTGCAACTTTAATGGGTGCAGGCAGATTGGAAGAACTGGCGGAATTTGTGGCGGCAAATGAAATTGATCTGGTTATCTTCGACCATGAGCTGGCTCCTGCGCAGCTCAAAAACATCGAGAAGATCGTGGACGCGGCAATCATCGACCGCACGACGCTGATTCTGGACATCTTCGCACAGCGCGCAAAAACAAGCGAGGGTCGCTTACAGGTGGAGCTGGCGCAGCTGAAGTACCGTTTACCGCGATTGAGCGGCATGGGTACCAGCTTATCGCGTTTGGGCGGCGGTATCGGTACGCGTGGTCCTGGTGAAAGCAAGCTGGAAAGCGACAGACGGCACATCCGCCGGAGAATCCACTCGCTAGAGGTGGAACTGGAAGAGCTGGAAAAACGCAGAGGACTGCTCCGTCAGCGCAGAAAGAAGGATGACGTCATCAGCGTGGCGATTGTCGGCTACACAAACGTGGGCAAGTCCACCCTGCTCAACACCCTGACCGATGCGGGCGTTCTTGCAAAGGATATGCTCTTTGCAACCCTTGACCCTACCTCCCGCGCGTTGAGCTTGCCGGACGGCCGCAAGGTCATGCTGATCGACACAGTAGGCTTGGTCAGTCGTCTGCCTCATCAGTTGGTACAGGCGTTTCATTCCACCTTGGAAGAAGCAGCCGACGCGGATTTGATCCTCAATGTCTGCGACGTATCTTCCCCTGAATTTGACCAGCAGTTACAGGTCACGACCGAACTGCTCAAAGAGTTGGGGGCTGAAAATGTGCCGGTATTGACGGTGCTCAACAAGTGCGACAAGCTGCCGGAAATTCCGATGACCCTCAACAAAACCACAGCGGCAATCTCCGCAAAGACAGGAGAAGGCTTAGACAAGCTGCTGGAAAAAATCGTTTTGAACCTGCCGGAAACACACCGCCATCTGCATCTGCTGATTCCATATGACAAGAGCGGTTTGATTGGAGAAATCCGTCAGAGCGGCAAGGTCTACACCGAGGAATATCGCGAACAGGGCACTTATCTGGATGCAAATGTCGATTTAAAAATATGCCACCGTGTTCAGGATTATATTCTTTTGAATGAGGACTAATCCACAAGAATCTTTACGAAGAGCCTTCAGGTGAATCCAAAAGGAGAGGCGATATGGAGCTTTATCACTGTGCCAAAACGAAACGAGAGGAAAAGTTACAGCGAAGGAACCTCAACAGGCTTGAGAAAAAGGAAGAACGTCTATTGGCAAAGCCGGAGCAATCCTCTGTACTGCGGGATTTGACCGCGCCGATGACGGAAAGGCTGTATGAAAAGATACCGCAAAGGGCAAAGCAGGCGGCGGATTATTCTGCGGAGAAATCTGCGCAGGCACTGGAAAAGGCGTTTGAAAAGAGCTTTGATGTGGTGCTCGAAAAGGGCAGCGGATTCATCGGCAGATTCTGCGGCGAAAAGAAAAAGCTGGAACAATATCAAAGCTTTGCACAAAAGCCGCTGTCGAGCTGGGAATTATACCGATTGGGGTGCGCTGCTGCGGTGCAGGCGTCGGCGAACATGGTGTTTTCCTCGGTGCAGGGCGGTGTGATGGGTGTGTTTGGAATCGGACTGCCGGATGTTCCGATTTTTCTGGGAGCGGTGTTTAAGACGCTGTTCGAGCTTTCGCTGCGCTTCGGATATCCATATGATCTGCCGCAGGAGCAGATATACCAAATGCTGCTCATCTGTGCGGCGGTGGGAAGTGAACAGGAGCGCCGGCGTAGTGCGTTGGATGCCGACAAGGTGGCGCAGGAAATCCGCAGGGGCAGCAGCGTTTCCATCGACCGAGAACAGGCGAAAAAACGGGCGGCAAAGGCATGGTGCAGCGCCGCGATGTGTGGGAAGATCGTGCAGGGTGTCCCGATTGTGGGGGTGTATGGCGGCTTTCGCAACGGCGTTTTGCTCAAAAAAATCGGCTCGGTGGCGGCGGTGAAGTACCAGCAGCGGATGCTGCGGGAGAGATAGGACAGGAGCGCCGGCGTATAGCCCGAAACAGGGTTTATTTTCGGGCAGGTGGCATTTTGTTCGATTCATCGAGATTGGCTTTCACACAACGAAAACAGCGGTCGGTTCAGACTGCTGTTTTTTTATTTGCAGAAAATGGCGTTGGGTCAACTGAATGTGGATGCTGTGGGAGATAAAACAGGAGCGCCGGCGTAAATCGGCGGACAGCACAGAAATTTGACAAGGGGAGAAAACCAAAGAATAATATACAAATGGTAAAACATGAGTATATTTTTATAAAAGGTGTTTGCATTTTTGTGTTTTTAGGATGATATGATGAAAAAAACAAATCATATTTGTATACAATATATGTTGCATTATATAATAACGAGTGGTATTATATATACAACAAAGAAAGACGGGGAGGAAAGAAAATGAACACACAGTTTAAGAAAGGCGCGCTGGAACTGTGCGTATTATCTCAATTAAGAAAAGGCGATCAATACGGATACGAACTGACCGAAACAATTTCCCAGGAAATAGAGCTGGCAACAGGAACCCTATATCTGATTCTGAAAAGGTTAAAGGACGATGAATATGTCGATACCTATTCAGTGGAATCGGAAGGCAGACCGGCAAGAAAGTATTATCATCTGACCCAAAAGGGGCTGGAATACCAGGAATCTTTACGGAACGAATGGAAGGATTTTACGGCAGCGATTGACCGATTGATTTGGTAGGAGCACGAAGGAGGAAAAGGTTATGACAAAACGAGAATATATGCAGAAGATGGAGCAGGCTTTACAGGGGTATGATAAGGAGTTCAGACGGGAGATTCTGGAAAGCTACGAGGAGCATTTTCAGACAGGGCTTAAGGATGGACGCAGCGAAGAAGAAATCTGTCAGGAATTGGGCGCAGTGGAAGGCTTACTGGGGGATATTCAGGAGCTGATGGGCGACAGAGATATTCATACACATGAGTTGGAACAGTTTACGGCTATTACAGAGCAGAAGGAGCAGTACAACGGTATCAACAAGGTGGAGATGGATCTTGCAGCGAAGGACATAGAGATTTCTCCATCAGCGGACAACGAACTGCACGTTTTCATCAAAGGCGGCAAGGAAAAATCCAAATATTTAGAGGAGCATATTTCCGGCGACAGCTACTATGCGCGTGAAATCAAAATGAATAAGAGCAGCGGCGGCAGTATTTTGGATATGATCCTGTCTGGACTGAGCGTCGAACACGAGGATATCACCATCGTTGTGGAGGTTCCGAAACAACTGGAGTCTTTGACAATCAAAACCATGAGCGGCGATTTGACTTGCCAAGATATTTTTGCAAGGGCGTTGACCATGGAATCCATGAGCGGCGACATTGAATTGGAGCAGGTCAGCACAGAGGAAGGAATTGTGAAAACAAAGAGCGGCGATTTTGAGCTCAATGGTTTTGACAGCAAGGATCTGGTGATTAAGACTATCAGCGGCGATATCAGCTGGAAGAGATCCAATGTAAATGAGTCGCAAGTCAGCACCATCAGCGGCGATGTTGAGTTGAAGGAAATCAAGGCAAACAACCTGACTGTGAAAACTACCAGCGGCGACATCGAGCTGCGCAGCACAGAGGTTGGCGATACAAACCTTGGCAGCGTCAGCGGCGACATCAGCGGCAGCTTCTTTACGGAAAAGATTCGGGCAAAAACCACCAGCGGTG
>CAMNVW010000080.1 GCA_946563605.1 uncultured Clostridia bacterium
GCCAATCGCACGCCTGCCGCCGTTTTACCCGAGGCGGTCGGTCCTGCCACCACAACCAATGGTATCTTCTGTTCCATCTGATCTGTCACCCTCTTCCAATTTGATTCTATCATGTCTTTTTTTGTTCTATCCCAATCTTCCGAACATCCGTTCCAAATCCCGTTTGGAAAAAATCTTTGCAACCGGACGTCCGTGCGGACAATATTTTGCATCCTCATCCATCTGCAAAAGCTGTACGATTTCCCACAGCTCCGGCATAGTGTTTTTATCATTTGCACGCACTGCGCTTTTGCACGCCACCGAATGAAGAAGTTCATCCAATGCCTGCGGCGTCAAGTCCTTCTTGTTCTGCGACAGGTCGTGCGCTGTCTTTTCCACGATTTCTCTAATCTGTGCTCCCGACAGCAGAACCGGCACCTCTCTCACGATCAAATCGCCGTCGCCAAAATCCTCGACCAAAAATCCTGCCTGTTCAAACAGCTCCAGATTTTGAGCGATCCCCTGATAATCCTCTCGGCTTAGATGCACCATCACCGGTTCGAGCAGAAGCTGACGGTCGTCTGTATATTTTCGTTTTCGCAGACGGTTAAAGATAATCCGCTCATGTGCGGCGTGTTTGTCAATCAGAATCATCTGATTTTCGCCCTCCACCACAAGATAGGTTCCCAAAACCTCGCCAATCAGCTTCAGCTGCGGCTGCGGTTTCGATATTTCCCGCGGGAAATCCGCTTCTTTTTCCATTTCCTGCTTGGTTTGGAACGTCTGTTCCGGTTTTATTTCCGAAACGCAAATTTCCGCGTCTTGTGCCGGATTCTGCGATTTTGTTTCACGCGAATTTTCTTGCTGCAGCATGGGTTTTGTCTGATCCTGTATTGTTTTACATGGAACATTGTCCTCAGCTTGCAGACAATTTGGCTGTGCATTTTGTTCTGTCTCGGTTTCTTCTTCCTTTGGAAATCTTGGTTCGTCAATCAAAATGATTGGATGCTCCTGCTCCCATTTCGCGACCTCCGGTTTGTGGTCATGAAATTCAAACCGAATATCTTCAAGCGCGTCAAGGTCAAACTTTGGGGGCTTTGGCTTTTCCGGTTGTTTCGGAGGCTCCTTTTTGGTGCCGGAAGGCTGTTCCCACAAATTCTGCTTTTGTATCGATTGCTTTGGCTGTTGCTGCACCGGTTTCTTCGATGCCGTTCCTTCCATCATCTGCCGGTATTCCTGTGCGCTCATCCTTTGTGGCACGTTTTGTTTGGGCGGTGTCAGCAGCTGCTCAAAATCAGTCTGCTCCACCTGCGGTCTGCGCTGCAAATCAAAGACGGTCATCGGTTTTTTCGCGGTCTGTGCGGTTTTGGGCAGCGGTGTATAATCCTCTTTTAACAGAGCGTTTTTGACTGCATAATACACCGCGTCGAATACCGGACGTTCATTGGTAAAGCGCACCTCAATTTTTGCCGGATGCACGTTGATATCCGTTTCGGTAAAAGGAATCGTAAGATTGAGCACACACGCCGGAAATTTTCCCACCATGATCGAATGTTTGTACGCTTCCTCCAGCGCCGTTCTCGCCGTTACACTCTTTACATATCGGGCGTTCACAAAAAAGTTCTGCATCGTGCGATTAGAACGGCTTGCAGCTGGCAGGGAAATGTATCCGTCCACCTGAATCTGTCCCTGCTGATAGTGAACCGGCACAAGTCCTTTGGTAAATTCTTTTCCATACACCGCATGGATGGCGGACAGCAGTTTTCCGTCTCCTGGCGTGTGCATCTTCGTCTGACCCTCGCGGATAAACTGAAACGATATTTCTGGATGCGACAGTGCGATGCGCTCCACGACACCCGCTACTGAATTTCCCTCCTGCACATCCTTCTTTAGAAATTTCATCCTTGCCGGCGTGTTGTAAAACAGGTCGGCTACCTTGACGGTCGTGCCTGTCGGACAGCCTGCCGGAGTCAGTTCTCCTGGTTGTGCACCCTCGCCGCGGTAACACACGCCTTCGTTTGAACCCTGTTTTCTTGTCAGCACCTCAATGCGCGCCACTGCATGAATGGACGCCATCGCTTCCCCTCGGAAACCTAAGGTGGAGATTCTGGTCAAGTCCTCCTGATTTCTGACCTTGCTGGTCGCATGGCGCAAAAACATCATCGGCACGTCGTCCGGCTCAATGCCGCAGCCGTCGTCGCTGACACGAATCAGCGTCACGCCGCCATGCCGGATTTCCACCGTAATTTTGGACGCGCCTGCATCTATGGCATTTTCCACCAATTCCTTCACCACCGACGACGGTCGTTCGACTACCTCGCCGGCGGCGATCAACTGGGAAACCTCTTCGTCCAGAAGTTTAATCACACCCATTCCTGTCAGCTCCTTTCTTTTCTTTCAAATTGCTTATCAGCCGCGGTTTACCTGGCGCACATCGGTCCTGCCCATCAGATAATCCAGCGAAACGTCAAAGAAATCCGCAATATCCACCATCGTGATTGCGTGCGGATAAAGCTTGCCTTCCTCATAATCCTGAATCATCCGCGGCATACATCCCAGCTGGGAAGCAAGTTCTTCCCTTGTGTATCCTTTTTCGTTGCGCAATTCATAGATTCTGTCCGCAAAAAATACCATTCAAAAGCCCTCTTTCTGCTGTGCAAGCATCTTGACGTCTGCATTAAATCCTTGCTTTGAGCTCCGACAGCAATACAAGCGCCTGCACCGGTGTAATCTTTTCAATATCAATTTCCTTCAGCCGTCTGACAAGCTCGGAATCCTGCGGCTGTTCCAGTGTCTGCACCATGAACACTGGTTCTTCCTTCCGCTTTGCTTTTTTCCCCTTTGACGCTGACAGATTGCCGGATTCCAATTGTTTTAAAATCTGCTGTGCGCGCACAATGATTTCCTCTGGAATACCCGCCAGACGGGAAACATCAATGCCGTAGCTGTCATCGGTGCCGCCGCGCACGATGCGCCGCAGGAAAAAAATGTCGTTGCCGTTTTTCTTGACGGCAATATTATAGTTTTTAATATTGGAAAAGGATTGTTCCAACTCGGTCAGTTCATGGTAATGGGTCGCAAACAGCGTTTTTGCACCCAGCTTTTTGCGGTTTGCAATATGCTCAATCACCGCTCTTGCGATGCTCATTCCATCGAAGGTGGAGGTTCCTCTGCCGATTTCATCCAAAATCAGCAGGCTGTTTTCGGTAGCACTGGTCAATATCTGAGCCACCTCGCTCATCTCCACCATAAAGGTCGATTGACCGGAGGCAAGGTCGTCCGACGCGCCCACACGGGTGTAAATTCCGTCCACGACGCCGATTTGCGCTGCTTTTGCCGGAACATAAGAACCAATCTGCGCCATCAGAACGATCAGCGCCGTCTGCCGCATATAGGTGGATTTACCCGCCATATTCGGTCCGGTGATAATTGCAATTTGGTTTTCACCTTTGTCGAGCAGCACATCGTTTGCCACAAACAGCGTATCACTGAGCATTTTTTCTACCACCGGATGCCTGCCGTCCTGAATATGTATCCTGCCGGAGAGGTCAACATCGGGATGGCAGTAGTTTTGTTCGATCGCAACCCTCGCAAAGCTCGCGTACAGGTCAAGCCATGCAATCGCACTTGCCGTAGCTTGAACGCGATGACCCTGCTGTGCCACCTGTGCCCGCACTTCATCGAACATTCTGTTTTCCATCACAAGGATTTTTTCTTTCGCTCCCAGTATGGTCTGTTCAAGCTCTTTTAATTCCTGTGTGATATACCGCTCGCTGCCTGTCAGGGTCTGCTTGCGAATGTATTCCGGCGGAACCATCGACAAAAATGACTTCGTGACTTCAATGTAATATCCGAACACATTATTAAAGCCAATCTTCAGATTCTTGATTCCTGTCCGTTCTCTTTCCTTCGCTTCAATTGAGGCAAGCACGCCCTTGGTGTTGTGGACAAGCTCCCGCAGGGAATCCAGCTCTTGGTCGTAGCCTTTCCGAATAACGCCTCCGTCTTTTAACAAAGAGGGCGGGTCTTCGTCAATCGCAGTGTCGATGAGCGCGCAAATATCCTCCAACGGGTCAATTTGTTCCAGCAGCTTTTGCAGATAGACCGATTTCACGCTGCCAACTGCTTCTTTCAGCTTTGGCAGGCGCTTTGCCGTAGCCTGCAGCGAACGCATCTCCCTTGGTGACGCCGAACCATACACGATGCGCGTCATCAAACGCTCCAAATCGAAAATATCCTGCAAAATATCCACAATATTTTCTAAGCGGATGCTGTCCTCCTTGAGCTCGCCCACCGCGTTCAATCGCTTATTGATGCTGGTCGGATTGAGCAGCGGCTTTTCAATCACCGAACGGATCAAACGCTTGCCCATCGGCGTTTTTGTTTTGTCCAGCGCCCAAAGAAGCGTTCCTTTCTTTTCGCCGCTGCGCAGGGTCTTTGTCAGTTCCAGATTTCGTCTTGCGGTCAAATCGAGGGTCATATACTGTTCGTCGCTGTAAATCTCCAGATGGTTTAAGCTCTCCAAACCATGTCTTTGGGTCTGGGTCAAATACTGGATCATTGCACCCAGCGCATAGATAATCGGCGACGCACCCTCCAGATTGAGCTGCTTGATGTTGTTGCTTGTAAACTGCTGCTCCGTCATTTTATAGCAGATGTCCCACGCAAAGTAGCTGTCATCCAGCACTTCGCCCTTGATGTGGAATTTCTCGTTCAGGAAATTTTGTATCTGCTGACATTCTCCTGCGCTTGCATTGAGCAGTACCTCTGCCGGAGAGTATCTACCCAATTCGTTGAGCACACGCTTTTGCCAATCCGAATCAATTTGCAGCGCAGATACCTCGCCGGTGGAAACATCCGAGAAGGTCAAGCCAAACCGTTCAGACTGCGGTTCTTTATACACAAAGCAGATGTAGTTGTTTGAACCGGCATCCAGCATATCGCTTTCCAGCACCGTTCCTGGCGTTACAACGCGGATGATTTCCCGTTTCACCAGACCTTTTGCGGTGGCAGGGTCCTCCATCTGCTCGCAGATAGCGACCTTGTAGCCTTTTTTGACCAGTTTTGCAATGTAGCTGTCACTGCTGTGATACGGGATGCCGCACATCGGCGCACGTTCGGGAAGTCCACATTCCTTGCCTGTCAGGGTCAGTTCCAATTCACGGGAGGCAATGAGTGCATCGTCAAAAAACAGCTCATAAAAATCGCCCAGCCGAAAGAAGAGCAGCTGCTCGACATATCGTTCCTTTACGCTCCAATACTGGCGCATCATCGGTGAAAGCTTGGTAACATCCACCGGTTTGCTTGAGATTTTTCTTTCCATTTTAGTCTCCTTTCTGTGCGGCATAGAATACAGTTGCATCTTATGCAGGATGTTCTGGACAAGGCAGGAATTTCCTTCCCTGTACAGAGCCGCCTGCAAATATATCTCTCTTTGTGGGATAGAAGGTCAGCCAGCATCCCCACGGGACGCTGGCTGACAAAACCAATCCTTAGCAATTAGTGACAGCCACCGCAGCTGCCGCAGTTGCCGCCGCAGCCCTCGTGCATTTCGATGGTGTCTGGGTTCTCGCCATTGACAGAACCGTAAAGGATCTCAGTAATGAAGTTCATCATGCCGTCAACCTCAACCTTAGCAGCGTTGAATTCTGCCATGTTTGGGTTTGCCATTACTTCCTGATATACTTCTTTGAGCTCTTTATCGAGTTTGTTGAGCTTTTCAGGGTCTTTGTTTTCCTGTGCCATCTCGGTGGTCAGCTCGGAACGTTTCATATTGAAATCTACAATCAGCTTCTGCAGGCTTTCATCTGCATCGTTTGCTCTTTTCGCAGCGTCGATTCTTTTGTATCTCTCGTCCTGCTGAATTGCTTTTCCCAGTTCTCTTGCGAGTGCGATAATGTCCATGATAATTCCTCCAAATGATTTATTCTTTTGATCTATTGTCACCTTTCAAATGCAAACGCCTTTGAATTTCAAAAGCGCAACTGCCTTTGAATTTCAAAAGCGCTAACGCATTTGAAAGGGAAAACAATGCTTTTTTATGCGAGCACGCCTTCATACTCCGAACGCATTCCGCGTGTGATGATGACATCCACAAAGCTACCCTCTCTCATATTCTGCGCCGGAAATTTAATCGTCATACCGTTTTCGCATCTGCCCACAACCCAGCCTTCCTGCGCCGGATGTTCCACCAGCACGCGCACCGTTTTGCCTTCCATCGCTTTGTTGTCCTCTTCGCTGATGGTATGCTGCGCGGCAATCAGTTCGTTTAACCACTTTGTTTTCTCCCGATAGGAAACAGGGTCCGGCATCAGCGCCGCTCTTGTTCCCGGACGCGGAGAAAAAATAAAGGTATACATACTCTGATAACGCACCTCTTTGCAAAGGCTGAGCGTCTGCAAAAAGTCCTCATAAGTTTCGCCCGGAAATCCCACGATGATGTCGGTGGTAA
>CAMNVW010000081.1 GCA_946563605.1 uncultured Clostridia bacterium
GTGGGGGACACTCCCCCACAATAATCTTCCGAGCTTCTTGAAGCGAAATAGGGGCTGGGAGATCCCCCCAAAAAATTGAAAGGATGATCGAGATTGAAACTGACTGAAATGCAGGTCAATGAATTTATCAACGTTCTTGCTTCGGACGCGCCGGCACCAGGCGGCGGTTCTGCTTCCGCTTTAGCCGGCGCGATGGGCGTCGGACTGTCCAAAATGGTCGCTGCCCTCACCTTGGGCAAATCCAAATACGCAGACTATCAGCAAACCGCACAGCAGATTTTCGACTCCGCCGACGCTTTGACCAAACAGCTGACCGCCGGCATCGACCGCGACACCGAAGCCTTTGACGGTGTATCCGCTGTTTTCGCAATGCCAAAATCCACCGACGAAGAAAAAGCCGCGCGCAAAGAAGCAATGCAGAAAGCGCTCAAAGAGGCGACCCTCGTTCCATACAGCATCATGGAGCTGTGTCTGGAATCGCTCAAGGTGGTAGAATTGGGCATCGGACGCACCAACACCAGCGCCGCAAGCGATTTAGGCGTTGCTGCCCTCAACTTGAAATCCGCTGTTCAGGGCGCTTGGCTCAATGTTTTAATCAACCTCGGCAGCATCAAGGACGAAAATTTTGTCAAGGAATACCGCGCCAAGGGTGAGGAAATCCTCCATCAGGCACTTCCCCTTGCAGACAAAATCTACAACGACATTTTAACCAGCTTATAAAATCTGCAAAGATAAAAACAGGGGTGTTTTTCATCGGAAACACCCCTGTTTTTTTATTGTCCTATTTGCATAAATATGCAGGCGTTTTCTGGCTTTGTTCGACCTTTTTTCTTATTTCCGGCTCTGCACAAAGCGCGATTTCCCGACAATCTTTCCCTCTTTTTCGCCTGTCAAAAAAGATTTCCCACTTTCTTTGTCGAAGCGGCTCTGACGCTGTTTTCAACATTTCCCGCGCGAATGGGTCAAAAAAACAGACGCTCTTGAAACGAGCGTCTGTTTTTGTCCCGTGACCTTAATCGCGGTTTAAAATTTCCATAAATTCCTCGCCGGTGATGGTCTCTTTCTCCAACAGGTATTTTGAAAGCTCATGCAGCTTCGGCATATTCGCGCTCAAAATCTCTTTTGCTTTATCATAACACTGCTGGATCATCTCGCGGACTTCTCCGTCAATCTTTGCCGCGGTCTGCTCGGAACAAGCCAGCGACGCATCCGCGCCGAGATACTGGTTGTTGACCGTTTCCAACGCCATCATGCCAAAGGTGTCGCTCATGCCAAGTCTCGTGATCATGGTGCGCGCCAGCTTTGTCGCCTGTTCAATATCGTTCGACGCACCGGAGGTGATCGAACCGAAAATCAGTTCTTCTGCCACCCTGCCGCCGGTATAGGTCGTGATCTTATTGATGGCTTCTTCCTTGCTCATCAGCAGGCTTTCTTCCTCCGCCACCTGCATGGTATACCCCAATGCGCCGGAGGTCCTTGGAATAATGGTGATCTTGTGTACCGGCGCAGAATGTTTCTGCAATGCCGCCACCAGTGCGTGTCCGATTTCGTGGTAAGCCACAATCTCTTTTTCCTTTGGAGAAACCACTGCGCCCTTGCGCTGATAACCTGCGATGACCGTTTCGACTGATTCTTCCAAGTCCCCCTGTTCCACACGGGTGCGGTTATTGCGGACTGCGCGCAGCGCCGCTTCATTGACGATGTTTGCAAGCTCCGCGCCAGATGCGCCTGCCGTTGCTCTGGCAACCGCTGCATAGTCAATGTTGTCCGCCATCTGTTTATCCTTTGCATGTACGCGCAAAATCGCTTCTCTGCCTGCAAGATCCGGCAGCTCCACCGGAATCCTTCTGTCAAAACGTCCCGGTCTCAGCAGTGCCGCATCCAATGTTTCAGGACGGTTGGTCGCCGCCAGAATCACAACGCCTTTTTTACCGTCAAAGCCATCCATCTCGGTCAGCAGCTGGTTGAGGGTCTGCTCGCGCTCGTCGTTTCCGCCAAGACCGCCGCCATCCCTTTTTTTGCCGATGGTATCGATCTCATCAATAAACACAATGCACGGCGCTTTGTCCTGCGCCTGACGAAACAGATCTCTTACCCTTGCAGCGCCGGCGCCAACAAACATCTCCACAAATTCCGAACCGGAAATGGAGAAAAACGGCACATTTGCCTCCCCTGCTACCGCCTTCGCAAGCAATGTCTTACCGGTTCCTGGAGGACCGACAAGCAGCGCTCCTTTCGGCATCTGTGCGCCGATTGCCTCATACTTCTGCGGATTGTGCAGGAAGTCTACGATTTCATCCAGCGCTTCTTTCGCTTCATCTTCCCCTGCTACATCGGCAAAGGTTTTGCCGGTCTGCGCTTCCACATACACCTTGGCGTTGCTCTTGCCGAAGGTCATCGCGTTGGAACCGCCGCCCATCCTCTTTTCCAGATTCTTGGAAAGCATCCGCCCCAACAGGATGAACAACAAGATCGGGCCGCCGAAGCTAATCAGGAAATATAAAAACCACGGCATTTCCTCTGGTATCTCCTTGCCGTAGATGACGCCGCTTTCCTCCAAGCGGTCCACCAGATTCGGGTCCCCCATGTTTCCGGTGATATAAACGTACTTGTCATCATCGTTCAAAAGATACTCGATCTGCTTGTCCTGCACCTCAACTTGCTGGATGGTTCCTGCACTCAGGTCGTTCATAAAGGTGCTATAATCCACCGAAACCTCCACCCTGCGCAGAAGCGAGGGAAAAAGGAAGGTGTTCAGCAGCATAATGATCAGCAGTGCAATCACATAATAAAACAACAGCGGTTTTCTTACCTTTGGATTTTTTATTTCATTCATCTGTTCTCACTCCGTTTTGACTGATCGTTTGTTTTTGTTCTTGGTTGTATAACATAATATTACATATCATAACAAAAATCAATCATTCTTTCTTTTTCTTTACAAAATCTTCATAAGGCTGCAAACTCTTTTTTGCAGTACAACTACACCCCATTTTTTACCTTCTCAAAGTGAAATCAAATCTTCCTCCACTATCCTTGACCATTATCCTTTCCATAATCCTTTTTGAGAAAATAACAATCCCCTGCGCATTTTGCGCAGGGGATTGTGTTGCGCTCTGCTTAGTCGCAGCAGCAGCAGTTGTTGTTGCAGCCGCAGTTGTTGTTGCAGCCACAGCCGTTGTTACCATTGTTGCAGCAGCAGCAACAGCCGTTATTGCAGCCACAGCCGTTGTTGCCATTGTTGCAGCAGCAGCAACAGCCATTGTTCCAGTTATTCCAGCCACAGTTATTGTTGCCGCAGCCACAGCAGCAGAAGATGAGAATGAGAATGATGATCCACCAGTTGTTGTTACCGTTCATAAATAAGTACCTCCTAATGATTGATTTCAAACTATACTATGAAGGACAGAGAAAAACGGTTCCTTTGATTGTTCGCAAAATATTTTGCTCAATAAGAATAAATCACCCTTTGAATCCAATATTCTGCTATGTCGGGCTGTGCTCGTGATCTATTTTCGGGTTCCCGTCATTTTCTTCAAAGGTGTTTGCTTCTCTTTGCCGCTCACATTAACAGTATAAGCAAACGCACCGGAAAATGTGATTGCTTTTTTCCTTTAAAAATAATCGTCGAAGGTTGGTGGTATTATGTTTCGATTCCGTGGCTTTACTCTGCGGGCAAACGACGCTGTTAATCTCGCTGTATCGCAGGCTTGCTTATTAGGTCACACTTACATCGGCAGCGAGCATCTGTTATTGGGGTTGCTGCTGGAAGGCGGCGGCGCTGCCTGTTCTGCCCTTACCCAAAGGGGCATCACCCCTGAAGCCGTGCTTGACCTGTTGATCAAAACAGTCGGACGCGGCATTCAGTCAAGGCTTTCTCCCTCCGATATGACACCGCTGTGCCGCCATGTTTTGGAACAGAGCATTCTGGAAAGCAAGAAATGCGAAAACGAAATGGTCGGCACAGAACATATCTTACTTGCGATGCTCAAAGAAAAGGATTGCTACGGTGTTCGCTTCTTGATCCAGTTGGGGGTCGACCCCATTGTACTGCACCGCGAGTTAAGCGAAGCCATGACCTTTTTCGGCGGCGTTTCAGACAATGACGGACACCGCTCCATCCCTCGCAAAAAGGAAACTGCCCGCACTGTTTTGCTGGAAAAATTCGGCCGCGACCTAACCGAAAAGGCGCGCAAAAAACAGCTCGATCCGGTCATCGGACGCGAGCATGAAATCGAACGGGTCGTGCGCATCCTTTCACGCCGCAGCAAAAACAACCCCTGTTTGATCGGCGAAGCTGGCGTTGGAAAAACCGCCATTGCAGAAGGGCTTGCACAGCGCATCGCCGACGGAAAGGTACCGCACCAGCTTCTTTCCAAACGCTTGATTGCGTTGGATCTCGTTTCGATGGTAGCCGGCACCAAGTATCGCGGCGAATTTGAGGAACGGGTCAAAAATCTGATGGATGAGGCTGCCAACGCCAAGGACATCATCCTCTTTATTGATGAAATTCACAACATCATCGGTGCAGGTGCGGCGGAAGGCTCCATCGACGCCGCCAATATCCTCAAGCCGCAGCTTTCCCGCGGAGAAATTCAGCTGATGGGTGCGACCACCGTCGCAGAATATCGCCGCTACATCGAAAAGGACAGCGCGCTGGAACGCCGCTTTCAAAGCGTTTTAGTCGAGGAACCCTCCGAGGAGGAGGCTGTGCAGATTCTGCGCGGCATCCTGCCCCGATACGAACAGCACCACAGCGTCACCATCTCCGAAGAAGCCATCCATGCGGCGGTGCGACTTTCCCGACGGTATTTGAGCGACCGCTTTTTACCCGACAAAGCCATTGATTTGATGGACGAAGCCGCCGCAAAGGTATCCCAGCAGGATTTTTCCAAGCCGAATCTGGAATATCAAAAGCTCAACGACGCCGTCCACGAACTGCATGAGCAAAAAGAAGCTGCCATCCTGCGGCAGAACTTTGAGCAGGCGGCAGCTTTGCGCGACAGGGAAGCACAGGCTCTGGATCGGCTGACCCTTTTTTCGGAGCGGATGCAGCGTCAGGAACACCGCCAAAAACCTGATGTGACTGCACAGGACATCGCACAGATCATTTCGGAAAACACCGGCATCGAGGTTTCCTCTTTGATGGCGCGCACCCTGCCGAAATCCGCGCAGTCACGTCAGCTGATGCAGTTGGAGGACACTTTGTCCAAGCGCGTGATTGGGCAGCCGGAGGCTGTTCGCGCAGTTTCGAGAGCAATCCGCCGTTCCCGTGTGGGATTAAACGACCCGCGCCGTCCCTGCGCCTCCTTCTTATTTTTAGGTCTGACCGGCGTTGGCAAGACCGAGCTTTGCAAGGCTCTCGCCGAAGAGCTGTTCGGCTCGGACGACTGCATGATTCGTCTGGATATGTCCGAATATATGGAGAAACATTCCGTCTCGCGCATGATCGGTTCTCCGCCTGGATATGTCGGCTTCGAGGAAGGCGGTCAGCTCACCGATATGATTCGCCGCAAGCCCTATTCCGTCGTTTTGCTCGACGAGGTGGAAAAAGCGCATCCCGACGTGCTCAATCTGCTGCTGCAAATTTTGGAGGACGGCTTTTTAAAGGATTCTCAAGGTCGCAAAGCGAGTTTCCAAAACGCCGTCATCATTATGACCTCCAACATCGGCGCGCGGTATTTCTTTGAAAAAGGCGTACTGGGCTTCGATTTGGAAACGCTGAACGGCAAAAACGCCGCCAAGCCAAGCAGCAAAACGTCGGAGCAGGTGATGGAAGAACTGCGCCGCCACTTTTCTCCCGAATTTTTAAACCGCATCGACGAAACGATTCTGTTTTATAAGCTCGGCGAGCAGGAGCTTGACCAGATCTGCCAGAATCTGCTGTCGCAGCTTTCACAGCGCATCGGTGCTTTGGAGGTGCATCTGGACTGCACGCCTGCCGCCCGCAAGGAATTGTGCGCAAAAGGATACAGCCCGAAGTACGGCGCAAGACCTTTGCGGCGCGCGGTACAAAAGCTGATTGAGGACCCTGCCGCAGAAATGATTCTCAGCGGAAAGCTTTATCCAGACAGTACGCTGGTCTGTGATTATTCCCCTTCCGAGAAAAAGATTACGCTTTCCACCATCAGTTAAGTTAAAACAAAAGTTTTTGGTCGAGCTTTTTCCAAAAAGCTCGCGGATTCCAAAGGCAGAGCCTTTGGTCGCACTCCGCAGAGTGCGAAATACCCCTAAAAATAAAAAATATAAAAATAAAATCGTACGAGGCAGGATGCTGTTTCGATGCTGCGGTACGGCAGTACCCCAGCGTAAGCTGGCAAAAATCGCACTCCGCAGAATGCGAAACGCCTCCAAAAACAAAAAATATAAAATAAAATTGTACGAGGCAGGATGCTGTTTCGATGCACTCGCACGTCAAGTGCGGCAGACGAAG
>CAMNVW010000082.1 GCA_946563605.1 uncultured Clostridia bacterium
AAATAGAGCGGTGCCAACACTTCAAAGCAACTCGAGAAATCGGGTTGCTTTTTTTGTATGTAAAAATAACCGAAGAAGGAATCGCAAAATGTTATATCAAACGTTGATGGAGCAAATCACCAATCAGTATGTAAAAATTCTGAAAGACAATCTGATTGGTATTTATCTGCATGGCTCGGCGGCATTTGGCTGCGAAAATCCGTCCAGCGACCTTGATTTCCTCGTGGTAACAAGGGATGAGCCTTCCCAACAACAAAAGGAAGCGATGATACAAACACTGCTTGAGTATAATCATGCTGCGCCCGAGAAAGGCTTTGAAATGAGCGCGGTTCTGCTGCACGACTGCCAGTGTTTTCCCTATCCAACGCCGTATCAGCTGCATTATTCCAAAATGTATCTGGAAAGCTGTCAGCGCGATTTGACGGCATACTGCGAAACGATGAATGGGGTAGATTATGACCTTGCAGCGCATTTTACCGTCATCAAACAGGTGGGAATCGTTTTGTACGGGACACCGGTTGAAAAGGTGTTTGGTGAAGTGCCGTGGCATTGTTATCTCGATAGTATTCAGAGGGATGCTCTGGACGCTGTGCAGGAATTGGGGCAGAATCCAACCTATGCAATTCTCAATCTTTGTCGGGTGTGGGCGGCATGTCGGGAAAAAAAGGTGCTTTCGAAAGCTCAAGGGGCAGATTGGGCGATGTGCAGGCTGCCTGCGGAATATCTGCCGATGATAAAAACGGTGAAACAGGCGTACCTCACAGGAAAACAGCCGCAGATATGCAAAACGGATTTGCAAAAACTTGCGGGCTTCTTTTTGCAGCAGATTCATGTGGAAAATCAGTGTACAAAATAAAAAAGGGCAAAGAAAAGCGGCTTCGTTTGATTGGAACGAAGCCGCTTTTTCGATCGTTTGGAAGGAAGGTTAGATCAGCCAGCCAAAGTATACAACAAAGACAGCGGATAAAACCCAGATGATAGGACTTACTTTCTTTGCCTGCTTGGTGGCGATCATCGCAATCAGATAAGCGATGAATCCAAGCGCGATACCGTTGGAGATGGAGTAGGTCAGGATCATCGCAATGATGGTGACAAAGCCTGCGGTGGAATATACGATGTTGTCCCAGTCGATGCCGCCGAGCTGCTGTGCCATCAGGATACCAACGACCACCAGCGCAGGAGCAGTTACCTGATTGGTGACTGCGCTCAAAACGATTGGGGAGATGAAGATGGACAGGAAGAACAAAATGCCGGTGGTGCAGGCAGTCAGACCGGTTCTGCCGCCGACCTCAACGCCGGAGGTGGATTCTACAAAGGAGGTGACGGTGGAAGTACCCAGCGCCGCACCAGCAACAGTGCCGATGGAGTCTGCCAGCAGCGCTCTTTCTGCGTTTTCCAGCTCGCCCTTTTCGTTGACCAGACCGACGCGGTTGCCGATTGCAACCAGAGTGCCTGCTGTGTCAAAGAAGTCTACAAACAGGAAGGAGAAAATGACTACAAAAGCGTTTGCAGGGTTGGAGAACAGCTCGCCGAAGCCCTGTGCAAAAGCGCCGGCAGCGTTCATGGAAAAGTCGGAGGTGATAAAGGTTTCCGGCAGGGCAGGCATACCAGGAGTGCCGGTGATTGCGCCGCCGACGATGCCAAGGATTGCGGTGATGATCATGCCGATAAAGACTGCCGCAGGAACTTTTTTCGCAACCAAAGCGATGGTGATGAGGATGCCGAAGATTGCCAGCAGAACCAGCGGGGAGCTTAAATCGCCCAGACCAACGAAGGTTGCTTCATTGGAAATGATGATGCCGGCGTTCTTTAAGCCGACAAAGGCGATGAAGAAGCCGATACCTGCGCCGATGGCAAGCTTGAGCTGTACCGGAATCGCATTGATGATCATTTTACGCAGTCCGGTGACGGTGATGACCAAAAAGACAAGACCGGATACAAAGACCGCCGCCAATGCTGCCTGCCAGCTATATCCCATTCCCAGAACAACGGTGTAGGAGAACAGTGCGTTGACGCCCATGCCAGGAGCAAGTGCAACAGGGTAGTTTGCAAGTAAGCCCATGATGATGGAGGCGATGCCGGCGGAAACGGCGGTTGCCATGAATACGGCGTGCGGGTCCATGCCGCTGTCGCCAAGGATGGCAGGGTTGACGCCGAGAATGTATGCCATCGCCAAAAATGTGGTGATACCGGCAATGATCTCGGTTTTGACATTGGTTTTCTTTTCACTTAGGTGAAATACTTTTTCGAACATAATTTACAACTCCTTTACAAAAAGTACATTTTTAATAATAAACATCATTGGACAGGATGTCAAGAAAAGGAAAGAGTTTGTCGGGAAATATTTCAAAAATACTTGGCAAAACAGGAACTGGTTTGCCGGCAGAGCGGAAAACGGATTGTCAGTTGAAACTTTTGGGCAAAAGGATGTATAATAAAAAGAAGAAAATATCGTTGTATGCCGGAAAGGAGAAAATTAACATGATCGGAAAAAAATGGTGTAAAGTTGAAATCTATAATGAATACCTCAAAAAAATCCCAAAACTGCTGACTCAGATCAACACGGTGGAAAAAATGCAGCTCAAAGCGCAGATGGAACTGGAAATGCTTCAAAAAGAGCCGCAGGATGAAAGCCGCAAACAGTATGAGGAGAGATTGTTGTCCACACAGCAGCAGTGTGCGCAGCGTTTACAGGAAATGCAGGAGGAATTGTGCCTGATTCAAGGGCTGAAAGAACAGCTTGAAGAGGAGCTAAGCTTTTTGAGAAGCAAATAAACGCAGGCAAAAGAAAAAGCGGATACCATTTGGTATCCGCTTTTTATAATTCTATCGTAAAACAGAATTATCTTTCTTCTTTCATTTTAGCGAAGCACTCGCTGCAGTATACAGGACGATCTTCTCTTGGTCTGAAAGGAACTTTTGCTTCTTTGCCGCAGCCAGCACAAACTGCTGTGAACATTTCTCTTTCAGCTTTTTTGTCAGCTTTGCGAGCATCTCTGCAAGCTTTGCATCTCTGTGGCTCGTTCTGGAAACCTTTTTCAGCGTAGAATTCCTGCTCACCAGCGGTGAAAACGAATTCAGCTCCACACTCTTTGCATACTAATGTTTTGTCTTCGTACATAGTTTTATACCTCGCTTCATATATTCGCCCAAAGACTGAAATGGGAGAGATTTCATCGCTCAAATGTGAGTCAAGGGCATATTTGCAACTGCGGTGAATCCGCAGCTATCAACAAAAAAGGGAATCAGCACAGATGTGCTTCCCGCAGCTTTCGTCTAACTCGTTGCAGGGCATTGTCAACAGCTTTGGTTGTGCAATGGAGAAGCTTAGCCATCTCTTCGTAAGAATGACCGCTGAGGTACAATCTTAAGGTTTCCTGTTCTAATCCAGACAAAAGAGTTTTGATCTGCTGGCGGCGAAGCTCTTCTTCCTCCCATAAAAGATATGCTTCCAAGGGATCCGGCTCTAAAGAGAGCAAAGAATCGTCGATCGGCAGATAATCATTGAGCGGTAAATGTTTTTGCCGGAGAAGCTGTGTAAAGCAGCTGGACATTTTGGATTGAATACAGATGGTCGCATAGGTTTTGAACGAAGTGCTGCGATTGCTGTCATAGCCTTTGACTGCGGTAAATAACCCAATCAGACCTTCCTGCATAAAATCATCCTGCTCCAAACCAACAAAGGAGTACCGTCCGGCTTTATATTTGATGAAAGGCAAAAAGCGGGTAATCAGCTGCGCCAGGGCGTCCGTGTCGCCGTTTCTTGCATCAAAAACCAGTTGTTCATCCGAGCGTTTGCACGCAGTTTCATTGGTCATCAAAAGTTTCTCCTGAAATCGTTTCTATCGAAACACAAAATACCACTTCATCATTATATAGTACGAAATCCTTCCTGTCAATTCATTTTACACCCATCTGTCAAAATTTATTTTTCGCAAAAACTGTCAAAAACTTTCCAAAATATGCTGGTGCCAGGAAGTTTCCTGCTTTTTTAGACAAAGGAAGCAGACTTTTTTTGGCGGAGAGAACGGCAATTTTATTTGTCTTTGATTTGATTTCTCTTTTGTATCTATGTTATAATAAAACAAGAAAATATTGTTTGTTTTCTTGAATGTTTTTTGAAAAATGGAAACGTTGGCTGACACCAAAGTCACCAACATAGGTCATGAGACAAGCAGAGAGTTATCAATTTAACCATCTGCGGCAAGGGAGATCACTATGAAAAAGATTCAGGTAGATGTATGCGTTTGTACAGCTTGTGTGATGAATGGTTCTGTGAATATCATCGAATCAATCGAAAGCCTGCGCGATCTGCGCGACCAGCTGAATGACGGCTTGGAAGCACAGCTTGCCAAAAGGTCAGGGGAGATCGAGGTCACAACCAACAAATGTCTGGGCGGCGAACCTCATCCGGGAAAATCACCGATGGTTTCAATCAATGGGGAAGTATTTGCAAAAGCGGATTCCGAGTCGGTGATGTCGCATATTATCGAACTGTTTCAAGCGGAGGAATAGCAGTTCCGCAGAACTTCTTTTTTGGGCGTGCGGAGGTTGATTGCCGCACGAAAGGAACTCTGTCAAAATAAAGATCACTTCAAAATGGGAGGATGCAAAACAGATGAGAGGAATCACGACGCCGGTTACGAAAATCAGGAGGCAGGTCTTTACCGAAATAGCCCGTCTTGCTTATCAGGATGGAGATTATTCGGGAATTGCGGAACTGCCTTTTAAGATTGTTCCAGGAGAAGAAGCACAGTATCGCAACAGCATTTTTTTGGAGCGAGCAATCGTTTCGGAAAGACTGCGTTTAGCAATGGGTCTGCCGCTGCGTCCGGTCAACCAGCACGCACCGGTTGCACAGGGTATCAACGACAGCGCGATTGCGGATATGTTCTATGAACCGCCGCTGATCAATGTTATTTCCTTTGCGTGCAATGCCTGCGAGGAAACCAGCTACACCGTAACAGACCTTTGCCGCAGCTGCCTTGCGCATCCATGCACAGCGGTTTGTCCGGTCAAGGCGGTTTCCATCGTCAACGGACGTTCCCACATCGACAAATCAAAGTGCGTCAAATGCGGACGCTGTGCGCAAGCGTGCCCGTATACTGCAATCGTAAAGAGCGAGCGTCCATGTGCGGCTGCCTGCGGCGTCAACGCCATCGAAAGCGATGAGTTTGGCAGAGCAAAAATCAACTATGACAAATGTGTTTCCTGCGGTCAGTGTCTGGTAAGCTGTCCGTTCAGCGCGATTGCGGATAAATCCCAGATCTTCCAGCTGATTCAGGCAATCAAACGCGGGGACGAAGTCATCGCAGAAGTTGCACCTGCGTTTGTCGGACAGTTTGGACCGCTTGCTTCACCGGAAAAAGTCCGTGCGGCTCTGCGAAAGGTTGGCTTTGAACATATCTATGAAGTAGCCCGCGGCGCGGATATTGGCGCAGTGGAGGAAGCGGAGGAATACATCAAGAATGTTCCTACCGGCAAACTGCCGTTTTTGGCGACCTCCTGCTGTCCGTCCTGGATCATGATGGCGAAGAACCAGTTCCCGGAGATTGCGAACTGTATCTCCGACTCGATGACGCCGATGGTAGCGACTGCGCGTATTATCAAGGAGAAACATCCGAATGCGCGCGTGGTGTTCATCGGTCCATGTGCATCCAAAAAATTGGAGGCAATGCGCGAGGATATCCGCAGCGATGTGGATTTCGTCATCACCTTTGAGGAATTGATGGGCATTTTCCAGGCAAATGATATTGAGTTTTCTGATTTACAGGATGATACCGGCTTTAAACATGGCGCGACTGCTTCCGGTCGAGGCTATGGTATTGCAGGCGGCGTTGCAAAGGCGGTGACCGATTGTATCCATGAGCTTGCGCCGGAGCTGGAGGTCAAGACCGACCATGCGGAAGGCTTGGTGGAGTGTAAAAAGATGCTCACCCTTGCAAAACTTGGGAAACGCAACGGCTACCTGCTGGAAGGCATGGCGTGTCCGGGTGGATGTGTCGGCGGCGCAGGAACTTTGACCAATGCCGCAAAAGCTGCAAAAGCAGGACAGGAATTTGCAGAGCAGTCGGATTACATGATTTCAACGCAGGATAAATCTGTATTTGACAAGCTGAACAAATATACCAAGAAGTAACAAGTGTACTAACTGTATATTTAAATTGATGTATTACAAAAAGACCGCAGCTTTTGATGGAGCTTTGTAAACCAGTGAACCCGACCTATGGTTACACTCATAGGTCGGGTTTTTGTTATGCACTGTCTCGGCTCCCTTGTGTAAAGGGAGCTGTCAGCGAAGCAGCCCCACAGCACCCTAAGGCTCCCTTGTGTAAAGGGAGCTGTCAGCGAAGCAGCTCCACAGCACCCTAAGGCTCCCTTGTGTAAAGGGAGCTGTCAGCGAAGCTGACCCACACCAC
>CAMNVW010000083.1 GCA_946563605.1 uncultured Clostridia bacterium
GTTAGCCGAGACGGAGGGATTGTCGTGCAGCAAAGCTTATTGCCACGCACCGAAAATCTCCCTTGTGTAAAGGGAGGTGGCTCGGCGTTAGCCGAGACAGAGGGATTGCCGTGCAGCAAAGCTTATTGCCACGCACCGAAAGCCTCCCTTGTGTAAAGAGAGGTGGCTCGGCGTTAGCCGAGACAGAGGGATTGCCGTGTTGCCAAACGGAAAGTCATTCGTATCCTCAACAACGAAGTCGGCAGAAACTTCTGTGGTGTTTGTGCATATATCGATGCTGCGGTAAAGCAATCCCTCAGTCAGCTTCGCTGACAGCTCCCTTTACACAAGGGAGCCTTAGGATGGGATGGTCAGCTTCGCTGACAGCTCCCTTTACACAAGGGAGCCTTAGGATGGGATGGTCAGCTTCGTTGACAACTCCCTTTACACAAGGGAGCCTTAGGATGGGGGTGGTCAGCTTCGCTGACAGCTCCCTTTACACAAGGGAGCCTTAGGATGGGGTGGTCAGCTTCGCTGACAGCTCCCTTTACACACGGGAGCCTGGGTGCTGCCGCGCCAGTGCAAAAAGAGCCGCAAGCGAAGCTTGCGGCTCTTTCTTTGCTTTTCTGATTTTTCTTATGCGCGAGTGCGGATTTCTTCGGTGATTTTTTCGATGAAGTCGGTAAGCTGCATTGCGCCGCCGTCGCCTTCCTTGCGGGTGCGAACGGAGACGGACTGGCTTTCCACTTCCTTTTCACCGACGATGAGCATATAAGGGATCTTCTGAAGCTGTGCTTCACGAATCTTGTAGCCCATCTTTTCCGGTCTCAGGTCAACCTCTGCGCGAACGCCTGCTGCGTTGAGCTTGTCATTGACCTGCTGTGCGTATTCGGTGTATTTCTCGGAAACAGGGATGACCTCAGCCTGAACAGGGGACAGCCAGGTTGGGAACGCGCCTGCATAATGCTCGGTGATAACGCCGATGAAGCGCTCGATGGAACCTAAAACAACGCGGTGGATCATGACCGGACGATGTTTTTCGTTGTCAGCGCCGACATATTCCAGATCAAAACGCTCCGGCATCTGCATATCCAGCTGGATGGTGCCGCACTGCCATGTTCTTCCAATGGAATCTTCCAGATGGAAGTCGAGTTTTGGACCATAGAAGGCGCCGTCGCCCTCGTTGATAATATAGGTCTTGCCCATCTTTTCAATGGCTTTCTTCAGGGTGTCGGTTGCGAAATCCCATGTCTCTTTTTCGCCGATGTGATCCTCCGGCATGGTGGAAACCTCGATCTGATAGTGCAGACCGAATGTCGAGTAAACCTCGTCGAACAGACGGACGGTGTTCTGGATTTCGTCCTCCATCTGATCCCATGTCATAAAGATGTGCGAGTCGTCCTGTGTGAAGCAGCGAACGCGGAACAGACCGTGCAGTGCGCCGGAAAGCTCGTGGCGATGTACCAGACCGAGCTCTGCCATTCTCAGCGGCAGGTCGCGGTAGGAGTGCGGTTCTGTCTTGTAAACCAGCATACCGCCTGGGCAGTTCATTGGTTTGATTGCGTAATCCTCGCCGTCGATAACGGTGGTGTACATATTATCTTTGTAATGATCCCAGTGACCGGAACGGTGCCACAACTCCTGATTCAGGATGATTGGGGTGGAGATTTCCACATAACCGTATTTCTTGTGAACCTCTCTCCAGTATTCGAGCAGGGCATTGCGCAGGATCATACCCTTTGGCAGGAAGAATGGGAAGCCTGGACCTTCCTCCAAGATGGTGAACAGACCCAGCTCTTTGCCGAGTTTGCGGTGGTCACGTTTTTTTGCTTCTTCAATAGCAGTCAGATGTGCTTCCAGTTCGCTTGCTTTCGGGAAGGAGGTTGCGTACAGACGGCAAAGGGTTGCTTTGCTGGAGTCGCCGCGCCAGTAAGCGCCGGTAGCAGAGGTGATCTTAAATGCTTTGATTGGGGAAACGTCCATCAGATGCGGACCTGCGCACAGGTCGGTAAATTCGCCCTGTTTAAAGAAGCTGATCTTTTCGCCCTTGCCGGCGTGTTCGTCGATCAGTTCCAGCTTATAAGGCTCGTCCTTCATCAGTTCCTTTGCCTCAGGTACATCCAGTTCGAAGCGTTCGATCGGCAGTTTTTCCTTGACGATTTTTTTCATCTCTGCTTCGATTTTTTCGATGTCCTCTGGGGTGAATGGTTTTTCTACATCAAAATCATAGTAGAAGCCGCCTTTGACAGCAGGACCGATGGCAAATTTTGCCTGTGGGTACAGGCGTTTCACTGCCTGCGCCAAAACGTGGGAGGAAGAGTGCCAGAAGGTTTTCTTGCCGTCCTCGTCGTCGAAAGTACAGATTTCCAGCTTGCAGTCTTTGGTGATAGGGGTTCTCAGGTCGGCAACTTCCCCATCAATTCTGCCGCAGCAGGCAGCTTTTGCAAGACCTGCTCCCAGCGATTTTGCTACGTCGATGACGGATACGCCGGAGTCAAATTCTTTGACGCTGCCGTCTTTCAGTGTTACATGAATCATGCTGATTCCTCCATTTCAATATCTTTCAAAACTCTCTTGGTAAAGCTTTCATTATAAAAGGACTGTGTCAGGGGTTGGGGTAATTTATTTTTGCAGCGAACGGCGTTTGCGCCGCTGTTCCAAAAATCTTACGACATCGAAAAATTCTGGGTAACGGTAAAATTCGCGGCGGCTTGCCATCTGCTTGAGCTGAGAAACCGTCACCCACATGATCTGGCTGACCTCCTCCTCCTGCAAAACCGCGTCCTCAACTAAAAAATCCTGCTCTACTACAAAATTTTCGGAGAGCAGCTTGCCGCGCAGCTTGCGGTTGAGTTTGTGTACCTGCTGCGGAAGGATGTGGATGCCGATTTCCTCCATCGGTTCCCGGATACACGCCTGCAGGGAAGTTTCCCCTGCCATCACACAGCCGCTGTGGGTCGCCCAGGTTCCCGGAAGGTCCTTCTTGTATTTGGAACGCTTCTGGATCAGGATCTCATCGCGGCTGTTGACGATCCACACATCCACGACCATGACATACTGTCCGTCCGACAGCGGCTCGCCGCGCACAAAGGTTTTTCCGGTGCGGTTGCCGTAAACATCATAGACGTCGCAGATCTCGTTCGTACCGTTTTCTCTTTTCACGGTGGTGTCGTGGGACTCTGCGTTTTCCATCGGCGTTCCTCCTTTCTGTCTTTGCTGTATCCATAGTATGGTACAAACGATGTTTCATCAGTCGGGCTTTTAGAAATCTTCCGAAAAGGACGGGAAAACAAAAAAGCTCCATCCCAAACTAGGGATGAAGCAATTCTTTAAAAAATTGACTCCACGGTTCCACCCGCATTATGTCCTGCCTTGGCAGAACATCTCTCTTGTGGCTGTAACGCTGCCGCTGCGTCGTGCTTATGACCTTTCAAGGGCTGTCACACGCTCTCCAAGGTGGTGGTTTTTCGCGCCTTTGCCGCGGGCGCTTTCAGCAGTATCAATACTGCGCCTGCTCTCTGGTGCAAAAGAGTGTTGCAAAAAACGATCCTCTTCAACGATTTTCTTTATATGGGATGTGCGGCGATAGGACGTCGCCGACTGCTTAAACTTCATGTTACCACCCAAACCTTGAAATGTCAACACAATTTTCTTGACAAGTCTTCTCATAACAGATAAAATAAATATGTACGATCTGCGTTTACTGAAAAACGCAGCCGTATTTTTATTATGGAGCGCACACAACAGCGTTTGATGATGCGCTTTCAGTTGCAGTATCTTTTTGGGATGCGGCAAAACAGAAGGATTCAGAGTATGTTCTCGACTTATTTGAGATTGATATAGTTTTTGAAAAAGACCTTTTCGTAGGAGGAATTTGATGGCTGAAATGGTAGATAGGGTTATCATTTTGGGGTATCAGTCAGTGAAGGGATAGGTGCGCTGTCCCTCAAAATGCGTCCTCTTTGCAATTTATTTTATTTTTATTCCTAATAGTAAAAAATAAAATAAAAAACAAGCTATGTCAACGCGATCTTTTGTATTTTGAGGAGCACTCTGGACGAGAGGCGATGGGAAAATCGCATCCGTTCGGATGTTTTGTTGCGCTCTGAAACAATATCAGGCAACGACTTTTACAATCTATACAAAGGATCTGGCAAAGACTGTTCAGATGCTTTGTACAAAATCTTTGCACACATTTTGGTAAAGGAGGACGAAAGTTTTCATGGGATCAATCATTAGCTATGTAGTCTGTATCCTGCTCTCGCTGCTTGTCGGCGGTATCGTTTGTTTTCTGCTGGGAATCCAGTACCGCAAAAAGGTAGCGGAGACCGAGCTTGGTACCGCTGAGGAGGAAGCAAAACGAATTATCGGCGACGCTATTAAGGATGCAGAAGTCAAGAAAAAAGAAGCACTGGTAGAAGCAAAGGACGAAATCCACAAACAGAGAACTGAGGCAGAAAAGGAAGTTAAGGAACGCCGCAATGAGGTTCAGCGCTTGGAGCGCCGTGTTCAGCAGAAGGAAGAATCGGTTGACCGCAAGCTGGATAATCTGGAGCGCAAGGAAGAGACCCTGCAGAACAAGATCAAAGAAGCAGAGGTAAAACTCAAAGAAGCCAACGAAATCAAAACAAGCCAGTTTGAGGTTCTGGAGAAAATTTCCGGTTACACCGCAGAACAGGCAAAGGAATATCTGCTTTCCAGTCTGGAAAACGAGCTGGTTCACGAAAAAGCGCTGAAGATCAATCTGTATGAGCAGAAATTTAAGGACGAATCCGAGCAGAAGGCAAAAGAAATCATTGCGACAGCGATTCAGAAATGCGCCTCCGACTATGTCGGCGAGGTCACCGTATCGGTGGTTCCTCTGCCAAACGATGAGATGAAGGGCCGTATCATCGGACGCGAAGGCCGCAATATCCGCACCATTGAAACCCTGACCGGTGTTGATTTGATTATCGACGATACACCGGAAGCGATTACCCTCTCGAGCCACGATGCAGTCAAACGAGAGGTGGCGCGCATCGCTTTGGAACGCCTGATTCAGGATGGAAGAATCCATCCGGCAAGAATCGAAGAGATGGTGGAAAAAGCGCGCCGTGAAATCGAACAGAAAATCAAGCAGGACGGTGAACACGCTGTTCTGGAAACCAATGTACACGGTATGCACCCTGATATGATCAAGCTCTTGGGACGCATGAGATACCGCTCCAGCTATGGTCAGAACGTGCTTCAGCACTCCATCGAAGTTTCCCACCTTGCGGGCGCGATGGCAGCAGAGCTGGGCGCAGACGTTGCGACTGCAAAACGCGCGGGTCTGATACACGATATTGGTAAGGCGCTGACCCATGAGATCGAAGGCAGCCATGTGAAGATTGGCGTAGACCTCGCAAGAAAATACAAAGAAAACGCTGCGGTCATCCATGCAATCGAAGCGCATCATGGCGATGTAGAGCCAAAGACGCTGGTTGCGTGTATTGTACAGGCAGCTGACGCGATCAGTGCGGCAAGACCTGGCGCAAGACGCGAAAATCTGGAAAACTACATCAAACGTCTGGAGAAGCTGGAAGAGATTGCAAACTCCTTCGACGGCGTTGAAAAATGTTTTGCCGTTCAGGCAGGACGTGAGATTCGCATTATGGTTCGTCCAGAGGTTATCACCGACGATAAGATGACCATTATCGCAAGAGAGATCGTCAACAAGATCGAGTCTGAAATGGAATACCCTGGTCAAATCAAGGTCAACATCATCCGCGAAAACCGCGCGGTCGATTACGCAAAATAAATTGACAGTAAAAACGAAACCCCCGTTGTCTTTTGAATACACAGACAACGGGGGTTCTTTTTTGTGGATATGAAGTTAGTTTTCTTTCAGATGGTACTGTTCAATCAGCTCCTGCATCTGTTCAGGACCGTCAACTAAGATGACATCGTTGTCGATTACGATGCAAGGGATGCCTGCGCGGTGGCTGTTTTCGCGGATGTCTTTGTAAACATCGGCGGTGTCGCGCAGAGTCAGGAATTTTTTGAGAGTGCCGACGCTCTCGCAGACGTCGATATAAGCGTATTTAATTTCATTCTTGGAAAGAACCTCTTTCACTGGTGGGCAGCCGCCTCAGGTAGAAGTGCCATACAAAATAACTTTTCTCATACAAATCTTTCCTTTCAAAATTAGTAAAGATTTTAAACCTTACGTTTATTATACTGATTTTGGATAAAACGGTCAAGAGACTGCAAAATAGAATCTGCACTTGCCCGCCGCGAATGGTGTCCAGTTTCAAGCCAGTTTTGTTCAAGCGAGTAAAACCGGAGGTTTTACGACCTGCGCGAGAGCGAGAGTCACAAGTTTTCGCTTAACCGACAACGCGAATCGGGTGCAGGCTCAGCCAAAATAAAAGTTTTGTCAA